>CAIUXU010000330.1 GCA_903903205.1 uncultured Syntrophobacterales bacterium | reverse complement strand
CCGAATGATCGAGAAGATTTACGGATTCGACGATGTCCTTGATCTCCCCTCCGTAGGCCCCGGCGTTCATCCGGATGGCGCCGCAGACGCTGACGGGAATGCCGGCGCAGAACTCCGCTCCCGCGAACGCTTCGCGCATGGCAATGCTTACCAGATCGGACAGTGGGCAGCCGGCCCCTGCGAACAGAAGAACATCGCCCGTACCTTCATCCTGGAGGCACAGGTCGCGCAGGCGAGCCAGCGAAACAAGGGCGCCCCGGAAACCACCGTCCCGGACAATCAGGTTGGTCCAGTTGCCGACCGGGAGGAATGGGAGGTTTTGTCTCCGGAGATATCCGATGACATTCACGAGCTCCCGCTCGTTTTCCGGAAAGAGAAGGAGGTCGATTCCCCCGCCGACGCCGATTGAAGTGTGGTGTCTGGCTGGTTCGTCGAAGAGGATCTCCCCGGACATCTGCTGCCGGAGTTCCTCGCGGAAAATCTCATTCCTGATCATCCCTTTTTTTCTCCATTGGCCGCTTGCAGAAATGCCTCGCCTACTTTCCAGACGCTCCCCGCTCCCTGTGTCAGGATGATGTCGGTAGGCTGCGTGATCTGCAGGAGATGATTCACAATGTTGTCAAAACTCGAAAAATGGACGGCGTTCGGATGACCCGCGCGGCGGATCGCCTCGCAGAGTGTCTCGGCGGTTACCCCCGGGATCGGCTCTTCGCTTGCCGCATAGATATCGGTGATGAGCAGGAGGTCGGCATCCTGAAAGGCCGTCAGAAACTCGTTGAAGAGGGCCTTCGTCCGGGTATAGCGGTGGGGCTGGAAGATGACGATAATCCGCCCGGTCCAGACCTGCCTCGCTGCGGCAAGCGTTGCACGGATCTCCGTCGGATGGTGGCCGTAGTCGTCCACCACGGTGACGCCCCGCGCCTCTCCCCGGACTTCCAGGCGGCGATGAACGCCGGTGAAGCGCTGCAACCCCTCCCGGATGACGGGAAATGTCAGGTCCATCTCCCGCGCAACCGCAACCGCTGCCAGCGCGTTATAGACATTGAAGAGGCCAGGGACGTTCAACTTTGCCGTTCCCAGCAACACATCCCGGCAGTAGATGGAAAAATGGGAGGAGGCCCCCGAATAGGAGATCTCCTCCGCCCGGTAGTCCGCCTCGACCGACAGTCCGTAAGTGATCACCCTGCGCTTGATTCGGGGAAGGATCTCCTGCACATTTTGGTCGTCCATGCAGAGGATGGTGGCGCCGTAAAACGGAACGATATTGGCGAATTGCAGGAAGGCTTCCCGAATCTCTTCCAGATCCCGGTAATGGTCGAGGTGCTCGCGGTCGATGTTTGTGATCACCGCGATGCAGGGACTCAATTTGAGGAAGGAGCCGTCGCTTTCATCCGCCTCCGCCACGATCACTTCCCCGCCCCCCAGTCGGGCGTTGCTCCCGATGCTCGCAAGCTTGCCACCGATTACCATGGTCGGGTCCAGGCCGCCATGAGCGAGGATCGTCGCCGCGATCGAGGTCGTCGAGGTTTTCCCGTGGCTGCCCGAGACGGCGACGGAGAACTTCATCTTCAGCAGTTCCGCGAGCATTTCGGCACGCGGGATGACCGGGATGTTCCGCCCATGGGCCGCGATCACCTCCGGGTTGTCCGGTCGGACGGCGGTCGAGGTGACGACCACATCCGCGTTTCCGATGTGGTCAGCCGCGTGTCCCCTATGAATCGCGGCGCCCAGATCATCCAGGCGCTGGGTGGTGTCGGAGGAGACGAGGTCCGAACCGCTGATCTCATATCCCAGGTTGAGGAGAACTTCGGCGATCCCGCTCATGCCGATGCCGCCAATACCGACAAAGTGGAT
>CAIUXU010000329.1 GCA_903903205.1 uncultured Syntrophobacterales bacterium | reverse complement strand
GATTTCGGAGGAAGAAAGAGGTATGAAAATTGATGATGCAAACCTGTCCTTCGACAAGCTCAGGACGATCGGAACCCCGTTCATGGTGAGTCTGTCGAACCATGCGCGTCTTGTCCGGTGTCTGGGGACGTGCATAGTCCTGTTGGCGGTGTTTCTGTCCGCGGCGCCGTTGTACGCCCAGATGCGGATGCTGACGCTGGAGGAGGCGCTGGCGATTGCCGCAGAGAAGAACCGGGACATCGAAAAGGCCCGCGCCTACATCGCCTGGGCACAGGGAAAATACGTCGAGGAGCGGGCGGCGGCCTTTCCACAGCTGACGGCTTCCGCTTCCCTGGGATGGGACCAGGATGAGAGTCAGAAGATCTACAGCCCCATGCAGACCGCACGGACAGAACGGCGGGTTGCCCAGATCGGCCTGACCCAACCCCTCTTCACCTGGGGCCAGGTGAGCGCGGCGATCCGGGCGGCCAAAGTGGGCCTCCAGTCCGCCGATGAGCAGCTCCGCCTCTATCGGCAGGCCGCCGGGCGCGATGTCTCCGCCGCTTTCTACGATGTTCTCCTTGCCAGGGAACTCCACGCCCTTGCCATCCACAGCCTTGAGCAGAAGCAACGCCACCGGGAGGAGGCCAGACGAAAGTTTCAGGCTGGTGTGGCGACCGATTACGACCTCCTGGCGGCGGAGGTGTCAGTGGAAAACGCCCGCCCCGAAGCAATCCGGATGGAGAATCAGATCCGCACCGCGCGGGAGCGGTTGCGCTTTCTCCTCGCCATTGAGAGCGGAGAGATCGATGTGACCGGTAGCTTGAAGACCGACCTCACTCCCCACCGGTCCTATGAGGAAGCTTTTGCGATGGCTCGCGAAAAACGCCCTGATCTCGCAGATATACGCTACAGGATCGGCGTCTCCCGAGAGCTGGTCGTTCTCGCCGCCGCGCAGGACAAGCCGCGTATCGACCTGAAGGGTTCGTATGGTTGGAACTATCTCGAACAGCCTTCGGTTTACGGCGATGGTCCTTCCTGGGCCGTCGGGGTCCAGATCAGTTATCCTTTTTTTAACGGTTTCCGCACGCAGGGAAGGGTCGCCCAGGCCGAAAGTGACCTTCGGCGGATCCAGATCGACGAGGCAAAACGGATCGACGCCGTTGCCCTCGAAGCGCGCGAGGCGGTGAACGCCGTGCGGGAGTCGGAGGAGATCGTCCGCTCTCTGGCCGGTACGGTAACCCAGGCGGAGCGGCTTCTGGCGATGGCGGAAAAGGGTTACGAACTGGGAGTCAAGACCCGCCTCGAGGTCGAGGATGCCGAGCTGAACCTCCGCCAGGCGAAGAGCAGCCTGAGCCGTGCCCGCCGCGACTACCTCGTTGCCCGGATCAACCTCGACTGGGTTTCAGGGATTCTCGGGGAGGCTAAGATTGATCATAAACCAGGGATAAATCCATGAAACGCGTTGAATGGCTTCTGGCTCGGAAAGAGGATACGGTCCTCAACGTCTTCAAACTCAAATCGATGGTCCGGGAGAACGATTCGCTCGCTGTCCTCATTTACGGCAGCCCCGACCCGGACGCCGTCGCCTCTGCAATGGCGCTGCGGGAGATCCTCAATCAAACGCAGCCCCTGGCGAAGTGCGTTTTCGTGGCCACCGAGCACGTCATCCGTCAGCAGAACGCGGAGTTCATCCGGGAGATGAAGGTCGAGATCCTGATGCTCGACAAGGTCGATCTCAAGGAGTTCCGGCTGATTGCCGTCGTGGACGCCCAGCCGACCTTTTTCGGCGATGCCCTCGGTGGGATCAAGCCCCAGATCGTCCTTGACCATCACCCCTGCAAGACGGTTTGGCACGCCTCTCTTGCCGATGTCCGGCCGAACTACGGGGCGCTCTCCACGATCATGACGGAATACCTGCTGGCCGCGCGGGCGAAGATTTCCAAGCGGCTCTACACGGCTCTTCTCTACGGGATCCGAAGCGACACACTCAATTTTGAACGGGACGCCAGCCTCGAGGATATCGGCGCCTATTACCTCACTTTTTCCCGTGCCAACCGGCAGCTCATCCGCCGCATCGAGCTGAACCAGATTCCGGACCGGTTCCTGAAATACTACGATTATGCCTACCACCATAAACGTCGTTACCGCGACAGGGTGATCTGTTTTCTCGGCGCGGTGGAAAGCGCGGACGCTTGCGTGCAGGTGGCCGATTTCCACCTTCGGATCATCAATGTCTTCCATGTGATCGTCGCCGGAATCGTAAAAGACCGGCTGATCATCATCTTTCGGGGGGATGGCTACCGTCAGGACTGTGGATCTGTTGCAATGAAATCATTCGGAAATATTGGTACTGCGGGTGGTCACCGGAGTGCGGCACGCGTGGAGATTCCGCTGGAGACACTCAGAGAGTCCTTGGAAAATGATCTCTCCCAGGAGTCCGTGGACCGCTTCCTCGTCCAGCGCCTCCGGCGAAAAAAAATGCCGGCGGCGAAGGCGAACGGGGGGAACTGATCCGTTATTCTTCCGAAGTTGTCTTGGTAGAGGACTGGCTTTTCTCTGTCGTATCCGAGGTGTTGGTCTCCTTCTTCTCGGTCGGCGGTTTTTCGGCTGCCGGAGCCTTCTTCCCGCCGTAGTCCGTGGCATACCAACCGTTCCCCTTCAGGTGGAAAGAGGAGAGTGACATCAGCTTCTGCACAGACCCTTTGCAGAATTTGCAGGATTTCACCGCAGGGGCGGTGATCCCCTGAAATACCTCAAATTCCTCACCGCATTTCTGACATTTGTACTCGTAAATCGGCATAACAAAAAACCTCCAACAGGATAAACTTAATGAACCAGATCTCCGATCCGGTAAAGGTTGCTGAAACACTCCAGGACCAGATTCAGATCTGAATCAGTCGCCGGTTTGAGCAGGTTCCTGGTGATCCGGTGGACCTTCTCCTCTTCATCCGACTTCTCCGCTTCCGGGGCGTGGAAGTTCCCTTCGCCACGGTCGAAACGGATCACATGCACCAGCTCGTGCGCGGCTATGTAGAGCAGCAAAGGCGAAAGCCGAATGAACGAATGCGCCCGCTCAACGGCATCGAGGATCCGGTCATCCTGAAGACAGATCCGGTAGAAGTACAAATTTCCATCCGTTCCGTCAGGTTCTTTCCGGAGCTGGTACTTGCAAAGATGCGCAAAGGCCCCCTCGCGGACCTCATGTTTCTCTAAAAATGCAAGCGTTTTCACGTCGTACCGGCGCTCTTTCCATTCCGCCGGGCCGATGCGGAAGTATTGTCCCGCCATCTTTTCGGCCTGCGAAAAGGTTCTGCCGGCAAGCGATATCTGTTCCGTATTGAAATACCGCTCCATCAAATCCTCCGCCCTGCCTCTTGCGGGCTAATATATGCACCGGCCGCCGTCTGTCAAGCCAAATTATTGGTGAAACAGGGTTGTAGCTCCCAATTTTCCAGAGCCCTGCGTAGGAAAAAAGGGGGACAGCTCCCGAATTTTGCTGCAAAAATCGGGAGCTGTCCCTCCTTTTTCCTACTTTCGCGGAACGGTCTTGATCTCCCAAGTCGCTTCGCAAAATTCGACGCCCTGTTCCTCTCCGGCTGGAATGATGCGGCGAACGCTCCGGCCAAACGCTTTTGCGGAGGCCCGGTATTTGAAAATGCCGCCGGTGGTTGACTGAAGATTGACCTGGCTCATCGGGAGGCGCGTCGCATGGACGGTGAAGCGGGTCGTTCCGAGAGGGGGCTTGACCTGGAGCTGGTAGCGATCTCCCTCATCGGGGATTCGGTAGAGTTTTCCTTTTTCAAAGGAGGAGAGCTGGCGGTAGTTGTTGGGGAGGAGCTGAACGACGGCCCCTTTCATGTCAATCCGGATCACTTTTCCGTAGAAGTCCCTGTTTCCCTGCAGGTAGAGGGTAACCGTCTCGCCCTCTTTGTACTCCTTCCGGTCCGTCCAGATTCGGACATCGAGGAGATCGGCGCGGTCAAGAAGGGCTGCGTCCGGTCGTTTTCCTGTTTTTCTCTCCTTCAGGAGAAAGGCGGTCTCCGCTTCGATCCAGATGTGGGGCGGTCCCCCCTTGGTGGGGGTGGTCTCCTGCTGCTGCAGAATTTGGACAAAACCGGCTGGCGTCCGGACAAGATCGAAGTCGAGATCGAACTTTCTCAGCTCCAGCAGCCGATTCCGGGTCTTCTCCTGGGCGGTCTGCCGGCCCTGGTTCAGGAGCCTGGCCATGCCCTTCTTCCGGTCGGTGTTTGCTGCAGGCGCCGTCCCGGCATCGACTCCCATGATCAGGGAGCGGGTTTCTGTGTCCGGTGATGGCGCTACAGTGGGTGCTGATGCGGCAAAGAGAGAGGCAGGTGAAAAAGAGAAACCGATTCCAATAACAAGCGTAACGATGAACCGACAAAAAAAGGGAAAAGCCATCATCATGTGCCTCCTTAATCCTGAGGGTTTGTATCCCCGAAAGGGATCCTGTTGCCACCGTTCCGTTGTGCGTCAGACGGTCGGTTGTTATTTGGGAATGGGTGTCGTGGTCAGCATGTACTTGAGGTCGTCGTCCTCGAAACGGATGGAGAAGCCGCCGTAAATGGAGCGGTTGGCCTGGTCGCTGACAAAATCATCCCAGCCGGCGGACAGGTAGAGGTGTCGGAAGAGCTGGTATTCCGCGCCGGCTTTGAGATGGGCGCGACGGTCCCTGCTGAAACCGAAGGCCTCAAAAGAAAGTTTGAGCTTGTCGTTCAACGTCAGGTAGTCGATCCCGACGCCGCCGGTTGATTCGAAAAGACCGCCCCGGAGCACGAGATCCTTGTACCGCTTGCCGATCTGGGCATTGAAGAGGAGGCCGTCGCGGTCCCACTCTTCGGTCCGCGTTGTCACCCCCAGGGTGGTTACATCCTTTGTGGTTCGCTTCCCTTTCGGGTCGCTGACGACGCCGAGGATATAAAATTTGTCCTCTTTGGGCTGGATCCGGAGGTCGAGGTAGCTTTTGGCTTCGTTGTTGTTAAAGAGGTATTCGCCGCGGTAGCTCAGAAAGGTCCGGAATTGTTCCGCCTTGTTTACGTACCGGTTGAGCCCGGTCAGCCCCTCATTGATGTTGCGGACCGTCTCGTCGTCGTTTACGAGTTTGCCGATGCTCCCCCGTCCTTCGTTTATTTTCTGCGTCACTTCCTGAAGGGAGGTCAGTGTCTGGGTCAGTTTTTCGGCGGCCCCTTTGTCCTTGACAAGCTGCCCAAGGGTCCCTTCACCCCGGTTGATGCTGCCGGTGATTTCCTTCAACGCGGTGAAGGTCTTCTCCATCTCGATAGAGGCAGATTTCAGGGTGTCCATCACCTGCCCCACCTTCTCGTCGTTCTGGGTGACGACCCGGTTGAGATTTCCGGTCAACTGGCGGGTGTTTTCCAGAGCGGCGCGGAGCGCCTCCTGGTTGCTGACGATGACATTGTTCAGGTTCCCTGTGAGATTTTTGGTATTCGTAAGGATGCTGGTGATCGCCTCTTCACCTGCCTGACCGGCCAGAACCCGGTTGAGGGAGCTTGTCACCCCGCGGACGTCGTCGGCGATCATTCCGAGCTGATGGAGCAGTTTGTCGATGTCTGCCTGCCGCTCCGTCCGGGAGATCTGTTCGCCGGCCGCGAGATAGGCCTCCCCGCGGGTACCGGGATAAAGCTCCACGTACTTGTCGCCGAGGATGCCGTGGGTCTTGATGGAGGCGATTGCATCTTTTTCGAGTTTTACATTGGGGATGATGTTGAGCCGGACGAGGGCTTTGCCGTCTTTCAGGTTGATCGATTCGACCCGTCCGACCTCGACGCCGGCGATCTGGACCGAGGCATCACGGTCGAGACCGGCCGCACTGTCGAAGATGACCTCCAGTGTGTAGCCCTTCTTCATGCCGAAATTCTGTTTCCCCACCTGAACGGACATGTATCCCAGGATAATCAATCCCACAAGGACGAACAACCCGACCTTTGCCTCTGAACTCAATGAAAACATTACATCCTCCCAACTCTCCGTTTACATAATCCGGATCGGACCTTCGATGCTTCCCGCGAGAAATTGGCGGGTGACGGGGTTTTGTGATCCCTGAAGCTCATCCGGGGTTCCGTTTTCGATGATTTTTCCCTCGTAGAGCATTGCGATCCGGTGTCCGATATCAAAGATCGACCGGATGTCGTGGCTGATCACGATGCAGGTCAGGTTGAGATTTTTCTGCGTCTCGATGATCAGCCGGTTGATCGCTTCTGTCATAATGGGATCGAGGCCTGTTGTCGGCTCGTCGAACAGGACGATCCGGGGGCGCATCGCAATGGCGCGCGCCAGCCCGACCCGCTTGCGCATCCCGCCACTGAGTTCGGAAGGCATCTTCTCTTCCACCCCCGTCAGCCCGACGGAGCGAAGTCGGTCGGCCACCGTCTCCCGGATCTCCTTCTCCTTCATCGTCGTATGTTCCCGGAGCGGGAAGGCTACATTTTCCCCCACGTTCATTGAATCGAAGAGGGCCGCTTCCTGAAAAAGCATCCCGAATTTCTTCCTGATCTCGTTGAGAGCCCGGTCATTCAGTTTTGTGATGTCCGTGCCGTCGATCAGAATCTGCCCCTGTTCCGGCCGGAGGAGTCCGATGATGTGCTTGAGCAGGACACTCTTTCCTCCTCCGCTCCGCCCGATGATCACTGTGGTTTTCTCCTCCTCGATATCAAGGTTGAGACCGTCGAGAACCTTCTGCTTACCGAATGATTTATGGAGATTAACCAGTTTAATCATAGCACCCATTCAAAACATGATCGCGGTCAGAAAATAGTCGCTGATCAGAATAGCGATTGAAGCCAGGACCACCGCTTCCGTGGTTGCCCGCCCGACCCCTTCGGCGCCGCCATAAGTATTGAATCCCTTGTAACACCCGACCAAACTCAGGATCAGCCCAAAACAGGCGGCCTTGGCCAGGCCGTTGTATATGTCGTTCAAATCGACGAGCCTCGTGATGTTCTTGATGAAAATTCCCGAGTTGATGCCCAGAATGTGGACCCCGACAAAGTAGCCGCCCAGGATACCCGTAAAATCCGATACCACCGTGAGCAAAGGTGTCATGAGAACGCCGGCGATCACCCTCGGGACGATCAGGTGTTTCACCGGGTTCGCCGCCATCACAGAGAGGGCGTCGATCTGCTCGGTGACCCGCATGGTTCCCAGCTCGGCGGCCATCGCGGAGCCCGCTCGCGCCGTGACCATCAGAGACGTGAGAACCGGCCCCAGCTCCCGCGTCATCCCGAGCGCAACCGTACCGCCGACAAGACTCTCCGCGCTGAACATCCGGAAACCGTGGTACCCCTGGAGGGCCATGACCATCCCGGTAAAAGTTCCGGTAAGAACGACGACGAAGATCGATTTTACCCCAACAAACTCCATCTGCTTGAAAATGTTGCGCAGCTTGAAAGGGGGTCTGAACATCCAGGTGAGGACCGAAACGAACAGGAGGATGATTTTCCCTATCTCCTCGACACCGACCAAAACGGTCCTGCCAAGGCGATCCAGGGCGCCGGAAAAACGATTCATCTAGAGAGGTCCTCTTTTGCCGCGGTGAACAGCCAGTGCGGATTGGATGATCCGGTCGATCAGCCCCTCCTGGGTGATCCCAGAGGCCGCCGCCTGATGGAAAAGGACGGTGGAGGGCGTCATGCCGGGGAGCGTATTCGGTTCCAGGACCGCAACCCGGCCATCCGCCCGGACAAACATGTCGATTCGGGCATATCCTTTCAGATTTAGAACCCGAAAGGCGGTAACTGCCGTTTCTCTTATCTTTTCAATCTGTTCTGCGGGCAACCGGGCCGGGGTCTTGTTCTCTCCCTGGCCATAGAGGAACTTGTCTTCCAGGGAGAGAACGTCGTTCGTGGGGATGGTCTCCGAAGGGATCAGGGCTTCCGGCGTATCGGCGCCGAGGACGCCGCAGGTCACCTCCAGTCCGGTGAGGAACTCCTCGATGAGAACAACGTTGTCCCACAAAAAGGCATTTGCCACGGCTTCCGGGATGCCTTCCTCCGCGACAACCTTCTTAACGGCGGTGCTGCACCCCTCACGGCAGGGCTTGACGACGCAGGGAAAGCCGATCTCTCGCGCGATCTCCCCGATGACTGCCTGCTTCTCCGCTTCCCACAGCCGCAGGGGAATCGGGATCGTCTGCGGAACATCAATCCCGCTGATCGAAAGGATCTGGCGGCAGGCATACTTGTCCATCCCGATTGCGGAGGCGAGGACGCCGGAGCCCGTGTAGGGGATTCCGAGGAGTTCGAGGAGGCCCTGCATACAGCCGTCCTCCCCGTACTTGCCATGCAGACCAAGACAGACGACGTCCACCCGGCTCTTCAGGAGCTCATAGGGGATTGGTTTTGCCTCCTGCGGAAGATCCTCCTCGATGTCCCGCGTGCTGTTCCGCATGAGGAGTTTGAGGGGAATCTCCCAGAAAGCAGCCCGGCTGTCCATAAAGATGGGAACGGGATCATATTTGCGGCGGTCAATCTTGCTGAAGATGTTCCGCCCGCTCTCCAGGGAGACCTCTTTTTCTGAGGAGAGGCCTCCCATGATGATCCCCACCCTCTTTTTGGGGGCTTCGCCGTTTTCGCCCATCTTACCAGCTCACTGTCAAGGCCACAAAGGGTCCAGCAAAATTCGCATTCAGAAATAGGTCATTTTTGTCGAGACGCACCTGAATGACCTTGTAGCCGGCATGGATGTCGAGGAAGGGAAAAGGGGTCAGGGAGAGATCGGCCAGCGCCTCGTAGATGTAATTGCCGGAATAGCTGATACCGGTTACCTTCGCCCGCGCCTCAAGAAGGTTCAGAAGAAGACCGAGATGGGCGCCGGCGCCCACCATCGGCAGGGGAAGCTGGATAGACTGTTTAGCCTCTTTTCCCAGGGTGGCGGCGGCGATTTTCGCTTCACCGTCGAGGTACTTGAGCTGGGCGATTGCATCCAGCGAGAAGCCGGCCATCATGTTTTCCATGTTGAGCACGGTAAATCGGTATTCCAGATCGAGCATCCGCAATTTCAGATCCGAATCGACACTTACGCCTTTCGCAAAGGTCTGGCCGTTGAAAACGATGGGCTGGGTGAGTACGATGGAATCGGAATATGCGATCGGCGTATAGTTGAGAGCCAAATGGCTTCTCCCCAGTCCCGCGAAAACCTCTACCGAGGGGAAGGCCTTGGTGCCGACACCCAGGTTGTCTTTCAGGTTGATGTCGGTGCCGGTCACAGAGCCGCCATCCGCTTTCATGTCTGCCTTGAATGTTGGAAACCAGTAATAAGCTCTGGCGCCAAACTCCAACGCACTAACCGGCATCGCCCAGAGGAGAAACAGCGCCAGTGCGCACAAAACCGTCCATTGGGATCTTTTCATGGGAGCCTCCTTGATTGTTTTAATTTCAATTCTCTTTCGACGCCTGTGAGCGTCCCTGTTTTCGATGGTCCCCTATACCATCAATCATCGTTGTTTTCCAGATGAAATTGATAGCGGTCGATTTTCGTTTGGTATATAAGACGGCAGGAACGGAAGCGGGAAATGGCTGACGGTATTATTGCGATGATCAGGAAGGTGAAGTCGTGGGGAGGAATTTGGGAAAGGATGGTCTCCCGATTCCCTATGGAAGTTCCTGCGCCGATAAAGAATGGTGTGGTCCCCGACAGGGAACGGGGAGTGATATCACCGGCCCATATTGCCGGGGTGGTGGCCTTTTCCATCGCCGGTTTCCTGCTGTGGATCATGCCCACACTGGCCATCGTCCCCTTGGGGTTATTCATCCTTCTCTGCCTGGTTGCACCCTTCCTCACCAGGGCGGGATTTTTTCTGCCCGTGATCAGTCGGCGGAATAGCGGCCGCAACGTGGCGGCCTTGACCTTTGATGACGGTCCCGATCCGGAAGTCACCCCCCTGTTGCTTGAAGTTCTTCGGCGGCACGGAGTTCAGGCAACGTTTTTTGTTGTCGGCGTCAAGGTGGAACGAAATCCGGAACTTATCCGTGAAATTCTTTCCCGGGGCCATACGTTAGGCAACCACTCCTGTCACCACGATCCATTTCTGATGCTGCGCTCCCGAACGAGGCTCAAGGAAGAGATCGCCCATACGCAGGATCTGCTGGCAAAATTTTTCGTTCGTCCGCTGACTTTCCGTCCGCCCGTCGGCATCACCAACCCCCGGCTGGCCGTGGTGTTGAGAGAGCTTGGCATGTACTGCGTGACCTTCAGTTGCCGCGCCTTCGACCGGGGAAACAGGCGGATAGAGGGGCTGGCGACGACCATTCTCAAGAAGGTCCGCCCCGGCGCCATCATATTGCTGCATGATGTTACTCCGAGTGGTGGAAGGGGAATTGCGCAATGGCTTGCGGAAATGGAACAAATATTTTCCGGTTTGAAAACCAAGGGGTATGAAATCATCCGGCTTTCGGAATTGATGGATCGGCCGGTCATGGAACATCTGACGGCAGACAATCCGGATCGATAATTTCACTTGACAGCAATGTCGTCGGACTATAGTAGTACCGGTCACAATCGAACAGCCAAACAACAATGTCGGATGGTTGTGCAGTCATAAAATGAGAATGGACAGTCTCGTGAAGGTGGAAAAACGAGTGGAGGTATGACATCGCGGTTCAATCATGAGCGGTTGCGGTTATCGGGTGAAGCGGAACGTGTGGTCGCCTCGGTAAAATTTCCTAATGATTCAGGATGGTTTTCTGGTCATTTTCCGGGAAATCCGATCGTGCCGGGGGTGGCGCTGCTTGCCGTTGTGGCGGAAGCCGTGAGCGAATGGGAGTGCAGTGAAGGGCGATCGCTAACGATCACGGGTGTCCGCCGGGTTCGGTTTCGTCTTCCCGTCAGGCCGGACGATGAAGTGACCCTGGAAGCAATCCGGATGCCGAAGAAGGAGGGGTCGGCTTATGTTTTCAACGTTTATCTTGCCGGTGAAAACGCATGCAGCGGTGTGTTGACTTATCGATGAAAAATATTAGAATTATTGACGAAAGTACAGTTATACCATTGTCGCTCCCTATTATCGGGGCGGCTATCATTCATTGCACGATAGGGGGGTAAATCATGCCGGATAGCAACGGTATAAACGAACGGATCCGCCGGATTGCCGAGATCATCATTGAAGAGCTGAAGCTGGAAGAGATTACGCCGGAGTCTTTCGATCCCGATATGGACCTGGTGGACGAACTCGGGGTGGACAGCATGGATCTGGCAACCGTGGCCCTGGTTCTGCAGGACGAATACGGGGTTTTCATCGACGAGGACGACTATCCGAAATTGAAGAGCATCCGGATGATTGCCGAATACCTGCAATCCCGTCTGCAAGGGCAAAAAAAATAAGGGATGTCGGGCGATGGTGAAGGTCGTGGAGATATGAACAGAGATTTCGGAGTGGTTGCATGCAGGATGGTGCGAATCTGGCAGTGATGGAGAATGCGGCAACGGAATGGTCTGCTGCGGTGGTGTGTAACGAGATGGCGCAGGGCGTCGGGATTTCGGAGGGTGCGGATCGTCGGCAATGGAAATTTTCCGAGCTGCTGGCGGAGCAGGGCGTACGTGCTCGCTGGGAAAAGGTCCGAAAGTACTTCTTCCTCCGGGAATCCACCTACGACATGAGCAACCGCTGCAACCTGCGTTGCGACGGCTGCTACTACTACGAGGGTGAAAAGCAGTTTACAGTGGAAAACGGAGATGCCGAGGCGTGGCGGGCGCTGATGCGCGTGGAGAAGGCGCGCGGCATTACCTACGTTGTGCTGGCTGGGGCCGAGCCCTCTCTTGTTCCCGACCTTCTCGAAGTCTGTTTCGCCGAGATGCCCCTGGGCTGCATCGCCACCAACGGCATCCGCCGTATTGACCCCGCCGTCGGTTACAAGATCCATATCTCCGTCTGGGGGAACGACGCAACCAGCCTCCGTGTGCGCAAAGCGGGGAACATGCTTGAGCGGCAGATTGAAAACTACCGTGACGACCCAAGGGCTGTGTTCGTTTACACCTTCACACGTGAGAACATTGATGAGGCGGCAGGCGTTGTTGACGCTCTTGCGGCAGCGGATTGCCGGGTTACCTTCAACATGTTTTCCTCGCCCATCGGTTACCTGGGACCGCTCCGTCACGACGAGGCCTCCCTGGTCAAGACGCGAGAAGCGATGGGGGAGATGATGGCACGCCATCCCCGGCACATCCTTTTCTCGCCGTACAGCGCCGTCGCCCACACGCATACGCTGGGCCTTCACGACCTGTACCGTTGTTCCTATCCCCGGATGAACGCATCCACGGATATCGGGCTTGGCCGTTCTTTCCGCCAGTTCCGGACCGACCTTGGCTGGGACCGGGATGCGGCCTGTTGCGTGCCTGATACCGATTGCTCCGACTGTCGTCATTATGCGGCAGGGAGCGCTGTGGTGACCGCCAGGCTTTACCGGCATGGGTCGGATCCATGGACCTTTCGCTCCTGGCTGGACTATGTCGACACCTATCTGAGCGTCTGGGTGATGGGATACGAAAAAGGGGAGAATCTCTGCGCGGAAATGGTTTCCCCGCCGGGATGCGAAGAGACCATGAAGGGATAACGATGCAAACCGTAAGCACCCTGTTGGATGAAACCTGGCAAGAGCGTTACACGGCGATCTCCCCCCTGAAGATCCGCAGCTCTATCTATGATGTTACGAACCGCTGCAATCTGCGCTGCAAG
>CAIUXU010000328.1 GCA_903903205.1 uncultured Syntrophobacterales bacterium | reverse complement strand
CATCGAGGTGGGCAAAACGGCGCTGGAGGAATTTGGCCGCCAGCAGGGGGAGTGCAAGTTTATAAAAAGGGCGCCGGCCAAAAGGCAGGAGATCTGGCGGAAGCTGGGGATCGTGCCGCGAGGCATCGACCGCGAGGTCGTGGAGCTGATGCATCGCACCCACATGGGCGTTGATCAGGATTACAAGAGCCTTCTTTTATCAGCGGCCCGTTGCGCGCTGGCCGACGGTTGGGCCGGCTCCATGATATCGACGGACCTTCAGGACATCATTTTCGGAAATCCCGTGCCGGTGCTGGGCGAGATTAACCTTGGCGTTCTGAAAATAGACGAGATCAATGTGGTTGTTCATGGTCACGAACCGCTCCTCCCCGAAGTGCTGGTGGGCGTGGTGAATGATCCGGAGATAAAAAAAGCGGCGCTTGCCACGGGCGCCAAAGGGATCAACCTGGTGGGTATGTGCTGTTCCGCCAATGAAATCCTGATGCGTCATGGCATACCGGTAGCGGGCAATTTCCTCCAGCAGGAACTGGCGATTGTAACCGGGGCCGTCGATGCGATGGTTGTTGACGTGCAGTGTGAAATGCAATCGCTGGCCCAGGTGGCCAAATGCTATCATACCAAGCTGATTACCACCTCCGCGAAGGCGAAGATGGAAGGGGCCATGCATATCGAGTTCGATGAGCACCATGCCACCGCTGTCGCCAAAAGGGTTCTGATGGAGGCGATCGACAACTACAAAAACCGGCGACCCAACGTGGAGATCCCGGATGACAAGACGGATCAGGTGGTTGGATTCAGTTATGAAACCATCAACTATCTGCTGGGCGGCATGTTCCGCGCCTCCTATCGTCCGCTGAACGACAACATCATCAACGGGCGTATCCGGGGAATCGCCGGCGTCGTCGGTTGCAACAACGCCCGCGTGACCCACGACGATCCCAACCTGACGCTCATCAAGGAGTTGATCAAGAACGACGTGATCGTTCTGGTCACCGGATGCGCCGCGATGGCCTGCGGGAAGGCGGGGCTGCTAACACCGGATGCGGCCAAGAAATACGCAGGCGAGGGGTTGGCCTCCGTTTGCGAAGCTGTCGGGATTCCGCCGGTCCTTCACATGGGGGCCTGCGTTGACAACAGCCGTATTCTGATGGCGGCCACTGCGGTTGTGAAGGCGGGCGGTCTGGGAGATGATATCAGCGATCTGCCGGCCGTAGGCGCCGCCCTCGAGTGGATGAGCGAAAAGGCCGTTGCCATCGGCCACTATTTTGTAGCTTCGGGTGTTTATACCGTTTTCGGCACGACCTGGCCGACGACCGGCAGCGAAGAGGTTACCAGGCACCTGTTCGAAGAATTCGAAGGTATCACGAAGGGGAAATGGGGCTTCGAAGCCGATCCCCTGAAGGCGGCAAAGCTGATGATCGATGAAATCGACAAAAAACGAAAAGCGCTGGGCATCGACAAGGCCCGGGACAGGGTTCTGTTCGATATGGCAAAGCGTCGCGAGATCGATGAAGCCTGATGTTTATCCGCATCGTTCGATTTCATAACGAGTGTTTGAGTTACATCCGATAGCCGGAAGGAGGATTTCACGTGTCAAAAATTATTGCATCCGCAGCCATCAGAGGGGCCCACAAAATTGTGGAACGGGCCGAGAAGAAATATCAGGAGGCTCTCGACAAGTGGGGGCCCGAGCAGGAGGTGGGATTTCCCGATACAGCCTATTATCTGCCGGTGATCTATGCCATCCTGGGAATTCCTGTAAAAAAGATGTCGGACATGAAGCCGGTGCTGGACCGATGTCGCACACTGTTGCCACCGCCGGTCAAAGAAAAGACGGCGCTTCCCTACCTGGCGCCCGCGCTGGATGCGGGCATGGCGACTTTTTTTGCCGAAGAGGTGATTGAAGCGATCCGTTATCTGGAAGATCCCAATTTTTACACAAACCAGGAAGACATCCTGCCGGATAACATCTGGCTCGGCGCCGCAAACGATGTCATCTTCCGTAAACGAGGCGTCGAATTTGTGGACGGGTCGGCGCCAGGCTTTGCCGCCATTGTGGGGGCAGCGCCGTCGGCGGAGATTGCGAAGAAGATCGCCATCGAACTGCAAGAGAAGAACCTCTACGTCTTCATGTGCGCCGAACACGGGGGCAAACGGTTTTCGGAACAGCTTGTGGAGGCGGGCGTTCAAATCGGCTGGCCGACGCGTCTGGTCTCCTACGGTCCCGACATCTCCGCCGCCGTTTTTGCGATGGGATTTGCCTGTCGCGTGGCGATGGCCTTTGGTGGGATCAAACCCGGGGATTTCCGGAAAAATCTCAACTACAACCGGGACCGGACCTTTGCGTTTGTGATGCCCATGGGGTTTGTCAGCGATGAGTGGTATGCAAACGCCGCCGGCGCCATCAACTGGGGATTCCCGACGATCGCCGACACGCCGATCCCGGAGGTTTTGCCTACGGGTATCTGTACCTATGAGCATGTCGTTTCCAATATCCCGCACGACCAAATCGTCCAGAAAGCGGTGGAGGTGAGGGGGCTTAAGGTCACGGTCGCTTCTGTGCCCAT
>CAIUXU010000327.1 GCA_903903205.1 uncultured Syntrophobacterales bacterium | reverse complement strand
GCTACCCGGTTCTGGTCCGTCCCTCCTATGTTCTCGGCGGGCGTTCGATGGAGATCATCTACGATACGGAGAGTCTCCGGCAGTTCATGGTCCGGGCGCTCCTGGTCTCCCCCGGCCACCCGATCCTGATCGACAAGTTTCTCGAGGACGCGATCGAGGTAGACGTGGATGCGATCAGCGACGGAAAGACGACGGTCGTTGCCGGGATCATGGAGCACATCGAGGAGGCGGGGATTCATTCCGGGGACAGCGCGTGCGTCCTGCCGACAATCACCTTTTCGCCGGAGCTTCTTCTGACCATCGAGCAACAGACGAAGCTGATCGCCGAAGAACTCCACGTTGTCGGCCTCATGAACATCCAGTATGCCATCAAGGATGGCGAGCTCTACGTGCTGGAGGTCAACCCCCGCGCCTCGCGGACCATCCCCTTTGTCAGCAAGGCGATCGGGGTCCCGCTGGCGAAGCTGGCGACGAAGGTCATGCTGGGGAAAACCTTGCAGGAGCTGGGCTTTACGAAACCCATTCGGCCGAAGCACATCTCGGTCAAGGAGGCGGTCTTCCCGTTCAACCGCTTTCCCAACGCGGACATCCTGCTTGGGCCTGAAATGAAATCGACGGGTGAGGTGATGGGGATCGACCACTCCTTCGGCATCGCCTTCGCAAAATCGCAGATGGCCGCCGGCTTCAAGATGCCGCTCTCGGGGAGGGTCTTCCTCAGTGTTCACGATCATTACAAGGAACGGATTGTTCCCGTGGCCGAACTTTTCGCCGAGATGGGCTTTCAGATTGCCGCAACGGGCGGCACGGCAGCAAGGCTTCGGGAGCACGGGATACCGGTCGAGATGATCCTCAAGGTCAGCGAAGGGCGTCCCAACGTGGTCGATCACATCAAGAACGGTGATATCCAGCTTGTCATCAACGTCAGCCTGGGCCGTCGTTCCTCCGAGGACGCCTACCATATCCGACGGGGCGCGCTCCTCTACAATATCCTCTATACGACAACGATTTCCGGCGCCCGCGCGACTGCGATGGCGATCCAGGCCCTGAAGAAAGAAACTTGGGGCGTAACGCCGCTGCAGGCGTATCACGTGAGGAAATGATGATGGATGATGTTGAACAGGATGACAAACCGCGGGAAGAGTGCGGCGTCTTTGCGGTGTACGGCCATGAAGAGGCGGCGCGGGTAGCCTTCTTTGGCCTTTTCGCCCTCCAGCACCGCGGACAGGAGAGCGCCGGGATCGCATCGTCCGACGGCTGTCAGGTCTGGGCGCACAAGGGGATGGGGCTCGCCTCTGAGGTGTTCCATGAGGATATTCTTTCGAAGCTCCCCGGACGCCTGGCCATCGGCCACGTTCGCTATTCCACCACAGGCTCTTCGGTTCTCTCGAACGCCCAGCCTTTTCTGGTCCACCATGCCGACGAATACTACGCGCTGGCCCACAACGGAAACCTGATCAACGCGCTGGAGCTCAGGGCAGAGCTCGAGGAGAAAGGGTCGATCTTCCAGTCCACGATGGACAGCGAGGTGATCGTCCACCTGATGGCCCCGCACCTGAAGAACGGGATTGAGGAGGCCCTGACGAAGGCTCTCGCCCGGGTGCAGGGGGCATACAGCATCGTCATGCTGACCCGGAACAGGGTCATTGCCGTCCGCGACCCCCGTGGGTTCCGGCCGCTCTCCCTCGGCCGCTTCAACGGAGGTTGGGTCGTGGCTTCCGAAACCTGCGCCTTTGACCTCGTGGGGGCGAAATACATCCGTGACGTCGAACCCGGCGAAATCATTATTATCGACGAGGCGGGGCTCCGCAGCCTGAAGCCTTTTCCGATGGAGAAACGTTCGCACTGCATCTTTGAACTGATCTATTTTTCGCGTCCCGACAGCCAGGTCTTTGGTGAGAACGTTTATCTTTGCCGCAAGCGACTGGGGCATACCCTTGCCCAGGAATACAAACCTGACGTGGATTTCGTCATGCCTTTCCCTGATTCAGGAAACTACGCCGCCCTGGGGTACGCCGAAGAGAGCGGCCTTCCCTTCGAGATGGGTATGATCCGGAACCACTACGTGGG
>CAIUXU010000326.1 GCA_903903205.1 uncultured Syntrophobacterales bacterium | reverse complement strand
GCACAGGAGCTGGAGGGGATGTACGCCAAGCTCAAGGAGGTCCTGCTGGCGATCGGGTTTCTGCTGCCAGACAACCCCGACTACTGGATGATGCACATTCGGCGCCTCTTTTCCCGGACGACCCTGCTCGCGCGGGAGGTCAAGATCCTCCGCGGGATCTGCCGGCAGATCGAATGGTACGGGGACAACAAGGAGCGCAAATCTTCTTGACTTTCCGCCGTCTTGCTCGTAAGAAAATGCCCAGCAACGTGACGGGATTTGAATGAAACAAAATGGAGACAAAACCATGAAGACATTTTCGTTTACAGGCGCCAAAAAGATCGTTTTCGGGAAGGGGAGTTTTGCCAGTTTGGCGGAGCACCTGACGGAGCTGAAGGTGAGTCGGCCGCTTGTCGTGCTTGACGCGAACCTGGCCGAATCGGGCTTCGGCGAGAAGCTTTCCGGCTTGCTGGACAAGGCGAAGATCGAATTCGTCCTCTACGACAAAGCAGCGCCGGAGCCACCGATCGAGCTTGCCGACGAGGGGGCGAAGCTTGCCATCCGGAAGAAGTGCGACGGCGTCGTCGGCATTGGCGGCGGGAGCGCGATGGATCTGGCCAAGGCGATTGCCGTCCTTGCGGCGAACAAGGGGAAGGCGGAGGATTATCTTGGGCTCAACAAGGTTCCCGGGCCGGGCCTCCCCAAGATCATGATCCCGACGACCGCCGGAACAGGGAGCGAGGTGACCTTCACGGCCGTTTTCATCCGGAAAAAGCTCAAAAAGAAAGAGGGGATGAACAGCCCCTACCTCTATCCCGAGCTGGCGCTGCTCGATCCGGAGCTGACGCTGACCCTCCCGCCCCATGCCACGGCGGCGACGGGGATCGATGCCCTCTGCCACGCGATTGAATCCTACACCTCGATCAACGCATCCCCGATGAGCGAAATGATGTCGCTGGAGGCGATCCGCCTCATCTCCGACAACCTGCGAACCGCCGTTCATGACGGGACCAACATCGAGGCGCGGGAGGCGATGCTGCTGGGGAGTCTCTATGCAGGGCTCGGCCTCGCCAACGCAGGCGTCACGGCGGTCCACTCCCTCTCCTACCCGCTCGGCGGGAAATACGGAATCTCCCACGGCTTGGCCAACACGATCATGCTCCCGAGGGTAATGGCCTTCAACCTTCCCGGCGCCCAGGAGAAGTTCGTCGATATCGCGGAGATCATGGGGGAGATCGTTGACGACCTGCCGCTTCGGGAGGCAGCCTACCTGGCCGTGGAGGCGGTGGAGGCCCTGATCGAGGATTGCGGAGTTTTCACGACGCTTGAAGAGCTGGAGATTCCGGAAGCCGATTTCCCGGAGCTCGCGAAGGTCGCGATGACGGTCGCAAGGCCGCTCGCAAACAACCCCTGCAAGATGACGCCGGAGGAGATGGTCGAGATCTACCAGGAGTGTTACTGACCGAAAATGGGGACGTGATGCGGCATCGTGTCCCCATTTTCCGAACAAAGGAGGTATAATGTTATGGCTGGTGCGGAACTGATCGGAAAGGAAGAGATCAAGGAGGTTATGGATGTCCTGAAAACGGGCGTCTTTGCCAGATACGGGTTTGACAACGAACGGCAGGGGATCTGGAAGGTAAGGGATTTCGAGAGGGACTTCGCCAAATATTCCGGGGTCGGGTACGCGCTGGGGGTCACTTCGGGTTCGGCGGCCCTCAAGATCGCGCTGACCGCCCT
>CAIUXU010000325.1 GCA_903903205.1 uncultured Syntrophobacterales bacterium | reverse complement strand
TCCAATCCGGAGTCGGCGGGGGATCTGAAAAAGGCCCTTATGGGTCCTTACGCGGCGATCGGCGATTCTTTTTTCTGGGGGGCGCTCCGGTCATTTTCTGCCGTCGGGGCCGTGATCCTGGCTCTCACCGGGGCTCTTCTGGCGCCGCTCGCCTTTCTGCTGCTCTACATTCCCGCCCAGCTCTGGGTTCGCGTGAAAGGGTTTCTCGAGGGTTACCGGCACGGCCGACACGGAATTGATTTTATCCGAGCCCTGGATCTCCCAAAAGAGTCGGTAAGATTGCGTTATCTTTTGCTTATCATGATAGGTATTCTGGCGGCTGTGGCGATTGATGCCACCGGCCGCTCCTGGAATCCTCCACCTGAAATGCCGGGTGGTACGATTGGACTGGTTGTACTTCTTGTTGCTTTTGCAGGGGTTCGCCAAGGGATCTCTTCTGTGAAGATTCTTTACGGAATGAGCCTCTTGTGCATGGCGCTCTCAATAAAAATATGGTAGAAATACGAACGTTTGAAATAACGAACAAGCTTGGAATTCACGCCCGGGTGGCTGCGAAACTGGTGGCAACGGCCAACCGTTTTCAGGCGGAGACTTTTCTGGAAAAAGACGGCGTCGAAGTCAACGGCCGAAGCATTCTGGGAATTCTTACGCTCTACTGCCCCCAGGGAAGCCGGTTGACCATTCGTGCTGAAGGAGTTGACTCTGGGGAGGCGATCGCGGCGTTTGCCGGCCTGATAGAAGCGAAATTCGGAGAGGCGTAAAACAAAGTGCTGAGTGCTGAGGAGTGAGTGCTGAGGACTGAGAAGGAAATACTCAGCACTTGTTTTTAGAGGGTAATCCATCTTATGGCAGATGATCAGAAGAAGACGTTTGTTATCAAGGGGGTCGGTGTTTCGCCAGGCATTGTCATCGGAAGGGCTTATCTTTTCGACCGCCAGGATGCGCAGATTCCTTTTTACAATCTTGGCGATCCGGACCTGATTTCTGCGGAAATCCACCGTTTTCGCAAGGCCCTGCGTGAATCGGAAAAGCAGCTCCTCGATCTGAAGAACAAGCTTGGCGATCTGGGTAGCGGGATGGAACCGCTCTACATCATCGATGTCCACATCATGATCATGCGTGATCGCAAATTCGTCGACAGCACGCTGAACAATATCCGAGAGATGTCTGTTAACGCCGAATGGGCGGTACGCATGACGGTGGACAAATACCGGGAGATCTTCGACCGGATGGAGGACGAGTATCTTCGGGGTCGCATCAGCGATATCCAGTATGCCGGGCAGAGGATTCTTGCGAATCTCGCAGGAAAAGAGCGTCCGGCGATCGAGATGGGAGAGGGGGTCGTCATCATTGCCTCCGACCTGTCGCCTGCCGATACGGCGCAACTGAAGATCGACAAGGTGCTTGGATTTGCCACCGATGTCGGTGGAAAAACATCCCACACGGCGATCGTTGCCCGCTCGATGGCGATCCCTGCCGTATTGGGTCTGCAGAGCATCACCCAGGCCGTTCGGACCAACGATGATATCATTATTGACGGTTCTGCCGGTGTCGTTATCGTCCATCCCGATCCGGAGATCCTCAAACGCTACGAAGAGAAAAAGCGGCTGTTCGAGAAAGCCCAGGACGATCTGCTGGATTTTGCCCATCTGCCGGCGGTGACGAAGGACAAATACAGTGTTGAAATCGGTGGCAATATCGAGTTTATCGAAGAGATCCCTTCTGCGGTTCTTTACGGCGCCGACGGGATTGGGCTTTACCGGACGGAATTCATCTACATCAACCGGGAGCAGCCTCCCGACGAGGAGGATCATCTCGCCAACTACCGCTCCGTGGTTGGGGTCAAGGGACTATCCTGGGCGACCATCCGCACCTTTGATCTGGGCGGCGACAAGTTTTTCCCGGACAAGAAACCTTCCCGCGAGCTGAACCCGCAGTTGGGGCTTCGTGCCATCCGCTTCTGCCTGAAGGAGGTGGATCTCTTCAAGGTTCAGCTTCGGGCCATCCTCCGGGCCAGCGTCCTGGGAAAGCTCCGGATTATGTTCCCGATGATTTCCGGGATCGAGGAGATCCGCGAGGCCAAACGGATCTTTGCCGAAGTGAAAGATGAGCTGCTGG
>CAIUXU010000324.1 GCA_903903205.1 uncultured Syntrophobacterales bacterium | reverse complement strand
CCTTGACCTCCCCTCGCCGTGACGTGATGGACGCCATGTCTCCGTCAGCCAAGCCCAGGGGAGCTGCGTCGGCGGGATGGATTTCCATACGTTCCCCGGGCAACAGGGTGTTGAGCCCCGCCACACGGTGTGTCATGGAGCCTGAATGGTAGTGTTGCAGACGACGTCCTGTAGTCAGGGTCAGGGGATACTCGGCGTCGGTCAGTTCGGCGGGTGGGACGCTTTCCACAGCCATAAACTTGCCCAAACCGCGACTGAATTTTCCCTGATGCAAAATCTTCGTCCCTGGATGGTCCGCTGATGGGCAGGGCCACTGGATACCGCCATTTTCAAGCCTTTTGTGACTGATGCCGGAATACTGGGGTGTGATGGCCGCCGCCTCGGCCATGATGGCGGCAGGCGAGTCGTATTTCCACGATTCTTTGTCCCCGGCCAGCCTCCCGGCGATGGCAGAGATGATTTGCCAATCCGGTCTTGCGTCTCCCGGTGGATCTACCGCCTTGCGGACCAGTTGGACCCGACGCTCCGTGTTGCTGAAGGTTCCATCTTTCTCTGCGAAGGCGGCCGCAGGCAGGATCACATCTGCCAATGCCGCGGTTTCCGTAAAGAAGATGTCCTGTATCACCAGGAGACCGAGTCTCTTCAGAGCCTCTCCTACGTGGTGAAGGTCCGGATCGGTTACCAGAGGGTTCTCACCCATAATATACAGGGCCTTAAGTTTTCCCGAGTGGGCCGCGTTCATCATCTCCACGACGGTCAGCCCCGGTTTGTCGGAGAGCGTCTTTCCCCATGCCTTCTCCACCTTGGCCCGCGCCGCCGAATCGGCAACCTTCTGGTAGCCCGGGAAGACGTCGGGCAGACCGCCCATGTCGCAGGAGCCCTGGACATTATTCTGCCCGCGAAGGGGGTTAACACCGCCGCCCTCAACGCCGAGGTTGCCGCAGAGCATCGCCAGATTGGCGATGGCCATCACCGTGTCATGGCCGCAGGCGTGCTGGGTGATTCCCATGGAGTATAGAATTGCCGCTGGCTTGGAGGTGGCATAGATCCGCGCCGCCGCTTGAATGTCCTCCGCGGAGACTCCTGTGATTTCCGATGTATATGCCGGAGTGTATTTTTCCACAACGGCCTTCATCTCCGCGAAGCCTTCGGTGCGGTCGGCGACGAACACCTGATCGTGAAGCCCTTCCTTAATAATTACGTGGCAGAGACCGTTGAGCAGGGCGATATCGGAACCGGGCCGTTGCATGAGATGATGGGTGGCCATTCTTGCCAACTCAATGCGCCGGGGGTCGGCCACAATCAAAGCGGCCCCTTTACGAACCGCCCGTTTGACGCCGGCTCCGATAACGGGGTGCTGCTCCGTGGTATTGGAACCGATGATCAGGAATGCCTTTGCTTTGGCCAGATCTTCGATGCTGTTGGTCATGGCCCCGCTGCCGAATGATGTGCCCAGACCGGACACGGATGGGGCGTGTCAGAGACGTGCGCAGTGATCGACGTTGTTCGTGCCGATCTCCCTGCGCGCCAGTTTCTGGATGAGATAGTTCTCCTCGTTGGTGCACTTGGCCGAAGTCAGAATGCCTACGGCATCCGGTCCATCCTCCGACTTGACGGCGAGAAGTTTTTCAGCAACCGTATCCAGCGCCGTTTCCCAGTCAGCCTCTACAAAGCCTTCGTACCTGGATGGGGCACCTTCCGTGCCCTTACGTTCTTTCCAGAGAGAGGATTTCATCAATGGTTTTGTCAGTCTGTCGGGACTGTGGAGGAATTGCCAGCCAAATCTTCCCTTGACGCACAGGGCGCCCTTGTTGACTTGATTGTTCCAGTGGGAGGTGACCTTGACCACCTTGCCGTCGCGTACATTCAGGTCAAAGTTGCAGCCCACGCCGCAATAGGGACAGGTGGTTGTGACTTTTGTTGTTTGCCAGGCACGTCCCTGGCCATGGCTATCCTTCTCCGTCAGTGCTCCGGTAGGGCAAACGGAGATGCACTGTCCGCAAAAGACGCAGTTGCTCTCCTGCAGGCGGGTGTCAAAAGAAGTGGCCACTTTGGAGCGGAAACCACGGTTTATCATTGTGATGGCGTTAACCGCCTGGATCTCATCACAGGCGCGGATACAGCGGCGACAGCGGATGCACTTCTCCATGTCCCGAAGGATGAAGGGATCGCGATCGTCAAGAGGATATTCGTGCTGGTCACCCACAAAGGGGGTCTCTTTGACGCCGTACTCGTACATCAAATCCTGCAGCTCGCAGTTGCCGCACATCTCACAGGTCATGCAGTCCTTGGGATGGTCGGAGAGAAGCAATTCCAGGACGAACTTGCGAGCCGCACGCACCTTGGGGGACTCGGTCTGCACATCCATCCCTTCGGAGATCGGATAGGTGCAGGCGGGCTGCAAAACCCGCAAGCCTTTGACCTCAACCAGACAGAGGCGACACGCCCCTTTCGGGGCCAGCGCCGGATGGTGGCAGAGGGTCGGAATGCGGATGCCGTTTGCCCGGGAAACGTCAAGAATGGTGCCGCCGGGAGCCTCAATTGTCTTTCCATTGATGGTTAACGTGGTCATAAATGATCTCCGTAATCGATTTCTGCAAACATCTATCTGTGTTCCGGCAACCGCGACTTCGCTGTGGGGCCGGGGCGGATGGCGATCGCCTCGAACTTGCAGGCCTTGTAGCAATCGCCGCAGACGACGCAGTTGGGCAGGTCAATCTCGTGCGCTTCTTTCTTTTCGCCTTTGATCACCTTGTCCGGGCACTTCTTGCGGCAGGCGCCACAGCCATTGCAAACGTCGGCGAGGATTTCGTAGTGGAACATCCCTTTACAGACGCCGGCGGGGCAGAACTTTTCGAAGATGTGGGCCTCGTATTCGTCCTTGAAATGGCGCAT
>CAIUXU010000323.1 GCA_903903205.1 uncultured Syntrophobacterales bacterium | reverse complement strand
GCCCTGACGCAGAGTTCGATGAGGTACGCCGGTTCAAAGGGCTTGCGCAGGTATGCTGCCGCACCCCGCCTCATCCAGATCAGCGCAAGCTCCGGTCCGGGATCGGTGGTCATCATCAGGCAGACGCATTCGGGCCGCCCGGCGCAAAATGTGTCGAGCAGGGTGTCGCCCGTACCGTCAGGCAGGTGGTAATCGAGCACTGCAACATCGAAGGGTGTTTTGTTAAAGGCATCGGCCGCCATCCGGACCGTAAACGCTGTAGCCACTTGGTAGCCGTGGGCTTCGAAGGCTATCCTGATGATGTCGGATTGGGTTTTGTCGCTCTCGACGATCAGCACCCGCAGGGGAGTCCGAAGTTGCTCTCCCTTCATTATTGCCTCCACCTGGTGCACAAAGCGTCTGCCGTCCACCGGGGAGGGCAGGAAGGCTTCGGCCCCGAGATCGGCAGCGATGCGGTTGGCTTCATCACCGGCGAATGTAGCGGATACCACAAGGATGGGAATCCTGTTGAAGGCGGCGTATTCGGGTGAACGGAGCAGGCGACAGAAACGCCAGCCGTCGATGCCCGGCATGTAAAGGTCGGTGACGACGAGCGCCGGCAATATACCGGTATCCCGGTCCGCCATTCCTGCCAGAGCAGCTTCGGCGCCGGTGAAGGCGCGAGGTTCCAGGCCCGCCCTGCGCACCAGCGCGGACAGCACCTTGAGCTGGGTAACATCGTCATTGACCACCACAGCAAAAGGCGAAGAGGGATTCAGGATCTCGCGGCTCATAAATCTTCCTCCTTCACAGGGAGATCTTTTATGTCTGCCGGCGCAGTTCAGTGGCCTGCAAAGTGACGGATTCGGTACTTTTGACTGGCTTCTCCATGGCGATTAGTCCAGGATCGATCCGATCCGACCCAGGCGTACGTTGTTCTTCTCCTGATTCCAGGACCAGTAGATGACCAGCGCTTTGCCAAGAACGTCTTTCATCGGAACAAATCCCCAGAATCGGCTGTCGTAACTCTCATCCCGATTGTCTCCCATCACAAAGAGAGAACCCTCCGGCACCGTGACCGGTCCGAAATTGTCACGGGGCTGAACGGAGCCCGGAATGATCAGACTGTCCACGTGAACCCCGTGGGTATCGTTCCATGAAAGGCCGTTTAGAAGAATATTTTTATTCCGGATCTCGATGGTGTCTCCTGGCAGGCCGACCAGGCGCTTGATGAAATCTTTTGAGCGGTCCTCAGGATAGATAAAGACGATGATATCGCCCCGCTTGGGCGTCCCGATGGGGATCAGCGTGGAACGGATCAGCGGGAGCTTGATTCCATAGTTGAATTTGCTGACCAGGATGTGATCGCCGATAAGCAGGGTCGGCTTCATCGAACCGGAGGGAATCTTGTAGGCCTGGATCACGAAGGTTCGGATGAAAAAAGCGATCACAATGGCCAGAAGGATCGCTTCAATATATTCCCGCAGTTTCGATTTCGGTTTGCTCATTCGGTTTCCTTAGTTATAAACGCCCGACAATGTAATCAAGATCATGACCAGCGCAAAGCCACCCTTCACGAAGATCCCCGCAGCCCGCCCAAGAATCGCCCCCCAGGCCGCCCGGAGCGACGGTTTCATTCTGTTTTGGAGGAGAAGATCGACAGTCAGCACGCCAACGAATGCGCCAAAAAAACCACCGGCTACAGCGCCCACACCCAGAAGAAACGGCGTCATCAGCGAGGCCCCGATCAGACCACCGATGATGGAGGCGCCAAACGCCTTCCGGGAGACGCCGAAGGTGACGGCGCCCGCCATCCCGACGGCGAAATCCGCCAGTTCCGCGAGAATTGAGAGAATCAGCAGCGTGACGAGTATCTTGAACCCGATTCTTTCAAACCCGGTAATGGTTGCGTAGGCCGCCACATCGATCAGGATGATGACCGTCCCCGGAAGGCCAAAGAGTACCGAGAAGGCGCCGAACAGCAGCACCAGGATGAACAAGGTCAATCCTCCGATCTCCAAGGGGGTCAACGTTATTTTTTCCTATTCAGCTCCGTCGGTTTGATCTTCTCAAACAGAAGGATGATCGGGCTCGCAATAAAGACGGTCGAATAGACGCCGGCGACGGTCCCCACGAGCAGCGCAAAAGTGAAATCATGGAGCACGGCCCCTCCGAAAAAGAAGAGGATGATCAAAACCATGAAGACCGTCAAGGAGGTCAGGATGGTTCGGCTGAGGGTCTGATTCACACTCATGTTGATCACTTCATTCAGCGATTGCCGCGTGTTTTTCCGCGCATTTTCACGAATCCGGTCAAAGATGACGATCGTGTCGTTGATCGAGTATCCGATAATCGTCAGCAGCGCCGCCACGATGTTCAGGTCGAACTCCTTGTCGAAGACGGAGAGAAAGGTTATCGTTACGAGCACATCGTGAACCAGCGCTATGATCCCACCCAGCGCGTAACGGAATTCGAACCGCACCCCGACATAGACCAGGATACCGATCCAGGAGAAGATGATCGCCATGATCGCCTTCCGCGTCAGGTCCTTGCCAACTTTCGGACCGACCATCTCGATCCGCCGGACCTCATAGCCCCCTTTGCCGAAGGCTGCGCCAAGCGCCTCATCGACACGCGAAGTGAGCGACTTGGCATCGGTCCCGGATTCCGCCGACCGGACGATGACCTCTTTCGGACCGAAATCCTGGATGATGCTCCCCTCAAAGCCGATCGATTTGAAGGCGGCCCGGATCTTGTCCGCCGG
>CAIUXU010000322.1 GCA_903903205.1 uncultured Syntrophobacterales bacterium | reverse complement strand
GGGAGAAAACGAAGGAAGGACGAGAAGTTGAGATCATCCCGGTCGGCCGGAAGGGGCGAGACTTTTTCCGGAAGAAGGCAAAAATCATCAACGCCCGGCCCGATGTTTTCGGAAAATTTGACATGAGCCTTGCCGTCCTGATCTCCGGAGACGTCATTCCGCCCTTCATTAACGAAGAGTACGACGAGCTCTACCTCCTCTACAACGAATTCGTCAATGTCGCCGTCCAGCGCCCCACCGTGGCCCGGCTTTTCCCCCTCCCCGCCATCGGAGGCAAGGAGAAGGGCGAAACAGACAACCTGTTGGAGTGCATCTACGAACCCTCGGCGCAAGCCCTGCTGGATAAACTGCTCCCGATGTACGTCCATGTCCTGATCTACCGTGCGCTGGTCGACACATCCGCCGGGGAAAACGGCGCCCGGATGGCAGCGATGGACAACGCGACCCGGAACTGTGAGGATCTGATTCAGAACCTGACGCTCAAATACAACAAGGTAAGACAATCGGCGATCACCGCCGAACTGATGGACATCGTGGGCGGCACCGAGGCGCTGGCGAAGGGATAAACAAGACGGATAATGGGCGGGCTTAAAGCCGGCGCCACATCGATCATGTTAAGGAGAAGGGTATGAACACAGGAAGACTTGTACAGGTCATCGGGCCGGTTGTGGACGTGGCATTCGACGAGGGGCAACTCCCGAGCATCATGAACGCCATCGCCATCTCCAACCCCACGATCAACGACACGGAGGATAACCTGATCGTCGAGGTCGCGCAGCATCTGGGCGACAACGTCGTCCGCTGCATCGCCATGGACATCACCGACGGCCTGGTCCGCGGGATGAAGGCGAAGGACTTGGGCGGACCGATCAGCGTGCCTGTGGGACCCGAATGCCTTGGGCGAATCCTCAACGTCGTCGGACGTCCGGTTGACGGCCTGGGGCCCATCAATGCGAAGCATACCATGCCCATTCACCGCGAGGCGCCCACCTTTCTCGAACAGGATACCTCGGTCCATGTGCTCGAAACGGGGGTCAAGGTGATCGACCTTCTCGTGCCTTTTCCGAGGGGGGGCAAGATGGGGATGTTCGGCGGCGCCGGCGTCGGCAAGACCGTCGTCATGATGGAGATGATCCACAACATCGCCCTGCACCACGGCGGCATCTCGGTCTTTGCCGGTGTGGGCGAGCGGACCCGCGAAGGGAACGACCTCTACCTCGAGATGAAGGCCTCGGGGGTCATCAAGCAGGCGGCCCTGATCTATGGCCAGATGACCGAGCCGCCCGGCGCCCGGGCCCGCGTCGCCCTGACGGCGCTGGCGGAGGCCGAATATTTCCGGGATGTGGAAGGACAGGACGTCCTTCTGTTCATCGACAATATTTTCCGGTTTACACAGGCGGGCTCCGAAGTATCGGCCCTGTTGGGCCGCATGCCCTCCGCCGTCGGTTATCAGCCCACACTGGCCACCGACCTCGGAGAGCTTCAGGAGCGCATCACCTCCACCACAAAGGGGTCCATTACGGCGGTTCAGTGCGTTTACGTGCCGGCAGACGATCTTACAGACCCGGCGCCGGCGACCACATTTGCCCACCTTGACGGAACCGTCGTTCTCTCCCGACCGATTGCAGAACTGGGCATCTACCCGGCGGTGGATCCCCTGGATTCAACCTCTCGCATCCTGGACCCGCACGTCTTGGGCGCAGAACACTACAAGGTGGCCCGGCAGGTTCAGGTGACACTCCAGAAATACAAGGATCTTCAGGATATCATCGCCATCCTCGGCATGGATGAACTCTCCGAAGAAGACAGACTGACTGTTAGCAGGGCAAGAAAAATCCAGCGGTTCCTCTCCCAACCCTTCTTTGTCGCCGCGCAGTTCACCGGCACCGAGGGGAAATTCGTCAAGGTGGCCGACACGGTCCGGGGATTCAGGGAGATCCTGGAAGGGAAGCACGACGACCTGCCCGAGCAGGCCTTCTACATGGTCGGCGGCATCGAAGAGGTCGTGGAGAAGGCGAAAAAACTCGCCGAATAACCGGAGGCGCTTCAAGATGGCTCGCGAATTAACACTGGAAATCGTAACGCCCGAAAAGATCGTCTTCAAGGGGGTCGTCGAAGAGGTGACCATCCCCGGCACCGAAGGCGAATTCGGCGTTCTTAAGGGCCACGCGTCCCTGCTGAGTTCGGTCGATGTTGGAAAACTCAGCTACACAGAAGATCACAAGAAGACCTATTTCGCGGTGAACACGGGTTATGCCGAGGTCACCGCCTCCAAGGTCACGGTCCTCGTGGAAACCGCCGAGAGAGCGGATCTGATCGACCAGGAGAGGGCGAAGCGTGCCCGGGAGAGGGCCGAGGAGAAAGTAAGGAAACTGCCCAAGCAGGATATGGAGTTCGAGAAGGCCCGGCTGGCCCTTCTGCGGGCGGTGACGCGGATCAACGTCGCCGGAAAAACATAGAGCTCACTCCACTTCCTCAACGGTAATATCGATGATTTCGAATTCGCGAACGCCGCCCGGTGTCTTCACGCTTACCTCGTCGCCGACACGTTTGCTGATCAGCGCCCTGCCGATTGGCGAGGTTACGGAAATTCTGTTTCTTTCGAGGTCCGACTCGAGTGGTCCCACAAGCTGGTAAGTGATCCCCTTGCCGGTGCCGATTTCCTCGATGGCCACGGTCGAACCGAACACCACCTTCTCGCAGGTTAGGTTCTTCAAGTCAATCACGTTGGACATCGCCAGGTTGTTTTCCAATTCCTGCATTTTCCCGTGCAGGAAAGACTGTCTCTCCTTGGCCGCTGAATATTCCGCATTTTCCGAAAGATCCCCGTGCCCTCTCGCGATCTCGATGTCCTTGATGTTCTGGGGGATGGAAACCGTCTTTACAACCTCCAGTTCCCGCTTCAACCTTTCAAATCCCGCCCTGGTCATGGGTATCTTGTCCATAAAACTTCTTCTCCTGCCCGCATATTCTGGGTGCCTAGCAGGCAGGCCATATCCAGCCGACCGACTACAGCACGAGGTTTGATCCTTAATCGAGAAAGCACAGGCTGTCAAGGAAGAAATGAGGCGGGAGTGACACTTGTCACCTCCCGGAAACTGTGTTAGATAAAAGCTCATTCCTGCACCCGCAATCGGAAATGGAGATGGATTTTGAAAAGCAACGGAAAGACAGTGCAGCGACAGGGGAATAGATGATGGGGACGCAGGTAGAAGAAGCGGTTTATGACGACTGGCGGGTGACGCCTGCCGGCCGCTATCTCGACGGGAGGATCAAGAGCCTTATCCTCGATCTGACGGCGCCCCGCGCCGGCGAACGTCTCCTCGACATCGGGTGCGGCAGCGGTGAACATCTCGGCCTCTTCCGGCGGAAGGGTTGCGACGTGACAGGGATCGATCCATCATCCTTCCTGCTCGACCAGGCATGCAAGCGACTCCACAGCCGTGCCGATCTCCGCATTGGCCAGGCCGAAGACCTCCCCTTCTCCGACAATGAATTTGACATCGTCACGCTAATCACCTCCCTCGAATTCGCGAGCAACCCCGCTTTGGCCGTCGCCGAGGCGATCCGGGTCTGCCGGGGGCGGGTCTTCATCGGAGTGATGAACCGCTGGTCCCTGATCGGGTCGCAGGGACGTCTTCCGAGCCTTTTCAATCCCCAAACCCGTGAAAGCAATCGTTTCTTCCACCTCGCCTCTCTCACCACCATGATCCGGAAGCAGTTGCCGGGGGTCCGCATCCAGTGGGGCAGCGTCATCTTCCTTCCCTGGAGCTGGTACGATTTCGCCACGGGCCTGGAGGAGCGAATCCCCGTGATGAACAACCCCTTCGGCGCTTTCTTCGGCTTGGCCTTCTCTGTAACCTTTTCCTTCCGGACGATTCAGGAGGTAATCCGGGAACCGCTGGCGCTCTCTCCGGATGGCCGGAGACCCGTGCCGGGCGTTGTTCGTGGATTCGAAAAGGACGGTTTGCCGGCGGCTGTATCCGGGAAGACTAAAAATGGTTCATGAAGCATCGCTCTATGAGAAGGAGGCTGAAAAT
>CAIUXU010000321.1 GCA_903903205.1 uncultured Syntrophobacterales bacterium | reverse complement strand
TCGATATCTCCGCGGACAGCGCCGTCCCGGACCCCGTCGGCGAGAATTTCCTTCAGGCGGGAGATGTAATTGCCGATCGCCTGTGACGCCTGTTTGTTCAGCTTTCGATCACCGAGGCTGATGATCTCGGCGATAACCTGAAAGGAGACCCCCTTGCGCAGGTCAATTGCGGAGAAATGATTCCCGATGATTTTTTTAATGGTCTCCAGCGTAACCGGTTCATCGCCGGTTATCTCCGGGGAAATGTCCTTGAGCAGAACCTCTTCGATATGGCTGATCAAGAAGGAGAGGATGCTCTTTTTGCTTGTGAAATGGCGGTAGATGGCCGCTTCCGAGATCTTGACCTCATTGGCGATCCGCTTCACGGTCAGGTGTTCACTGCCGTATTTGAAGATCAGTTTTGCAGCGGCTTCAATGATCTGCTGCTGCCGGAACTCTGTTGTTCTTCTCTTCGTGACCATCGCGTTAGCTCCTGAAAGATTTTAACGGCTCGTGTTCCGGTCACACGGTTTTAAAACCGTAGTAGTTTCGACATGCCGGAGGGATCAAGGTATCAGCAGCTTCACTGCAAGATGCCGCAATGAAATACCAATGCGATAGTAATGAACCGCGCGGCCAAAATCAAATTATTTTTTCAGGAATACGGGAAAAAGTGCAGCGTGATGCCGTTACTTTTCCCTGGAAGCCTTCTTTGCCCAGTGTTCTTCTAAAATCGACCCCTCGGCGAATACGACCACAATACCGATGAGGCAGACAATGGTGCCGACAAACGCGCAGATAAGTTGAACGAATATCGGTGGCTCGAAAACACGAATAAGAAATAATACTATAACTCCAACAACCATGATGAGAACCCCCCCCAGCTTTTCTAACATCTTTCACCTCCTGCATATGTGATTTTTAAAAACGGAATAACCGCTCCGACAACCGCTGCAAATCCCAACATTTTAAAGTTAGCGTTCGCTATTGTTTTAGTTAGCGATGACTCGCACAGTAGTTAATGATCGCTCACAAAGTCAAGATATTTTTTCAATTTTTCGACGTTTCGGAACGGATTGTTTCAATATTCCGCGAACTGATCGCCCGATTGGTGAAGCCTCTTGAGCTTTATCTGGAAGCCTGGCCGCAGATTATGGGATGCATAGGTTCTGTTGGTTCTTGACAATACTTGACTTTTCCGTTAGAGGTAACGCCGTCTTTTTCAGCACTTGATCATAAAGGAGATTGAACGTGAAAGAAGCTTCTTCAATTGCCGCGATGAATCTGGGGGGGAATTTTAATGGCTCCCTTTTCGACATGGTTGTTCACGCGGGATTTGTCGTGCAACTGGTCCTGCTGCTCCTCTTCCTCTTCTCCGTTGTCTCCTGGGCGATTATCCTGATGAAGTATGTCAATCTCCAGAAAATACGGAAAGAGAACAGCGCATTTTTGAGTATTTACATGAAGAGCACCAAATTGTCGGAGATTTTTCCCGAGGCGAAAAAGTTCCAGAATTCGACGCTGGCGGAGGTTTTCCGGGGGGGGTACACCGAACTCGTGAAGATCACCAGGGTGTCGCGGGGAACCCCCACCGTGAAGGATACCGGGGAAGCGGTTGGCCCGGTTCTGGAGATCGGGGGGATCGACAATGTGGAGAGGGCGTTGAACCGGGCTTGCGGGACGGAAACGACCAAACTGGAGGCGGCCCTGGGCTTCTTGGCGACCACCGGAAGCGCAAGCCCCTTCATCGGTCTGTTCGGAACCGTGTGGGGGATCATGGACACCTTCAAGGCGATCGGCGCCCGCGGTTCGGCAACACTGGCCGTCGTCGCACCGGGGATCTCGGAAGCGCTCATTGCCACGGCGGCGGGTCTCGCTGCTGCTATCCCGGCGGTCATCTTCTACAATTACTACCTGAACCGGATCAAGGGTATGACCCTCGAGATGGACAATTTTGCCTCGGAGCTGCTGAACATTATTGAGCGGTTTTATGTAAAATCTTGAAACGACATGAGATATTCAAAACGCAGAAATAACCATAACGACCGGCCGATGGCGGAAATCAATGTCACCCCTCTTGTGGACGTGATGCTCGTTCTGCTCATCATCTTCATGGTGACGGCGCCGATGCTTCAGATGGGGATCGATGTCAACCTGCCCCGCGTCAAGGCAAAAAGCGTCGATGTCGCGGAAGAAAAACTGGTGTTGACGATTAATGGCGCGAAAGAGATATTCCTCAACAAGAGCCGGACCACGCTTCCAGAGCTTGGCACAAAACTGGAGCACATCTTCGCGTCGCGGATCGAGCGTGAGGTCTACATGCGGGCGGACCGAAATGTCCCTTACGGATTTGTGGTTGAGGTGATGGCGGAGGTGCGAAAGGCTGGCGTGGACAAGTTGGGGATGATCACCGAACCGCCCGAGGAACACCGATGATTTCTGAACAAACAGAGCAGGGGAGAAGAGGGCAGGGTCGTTTGAACGGCATGATCCTGGTTTCCCTTCTCTTCCATGCGGCGCTCCTCTCCCTCCTTTTCTTCTCCCCATCACTTCCCTCGCCGAAGCTGACCTTCGGACCGGCTTACACCGTTGCTCTGGTGAGCTTTTCCGCAAAGACCCTGGAACAGAAGGCTGCAGCGGCTGGAGCGAAGGAGCTCATGGAAACGGGCCGTTCCGCGACGGTCCTCAAAAAACGTCTGGAGGCGGAGCCGCTCATTCCCATCCAAAGCCGGGAGAGCCGCAAGAAGCAGGATCAGACCCTGGAAAAGGCGATGGAGGAGATTCGGAAGCGAGCCGCCGCGGCCGGGCCGACCCCGAAAACGCAGCCGAAGACCGGTTCGGACACAAAGGCCATGGCCGAAGCAAAGGCTGGACCAGCGTCTCCGCTGCCTGCCGGCGACGCCGACGTGAACGCGAAAATCAATGCCTACTATGCGATGATCTGGTCCCGGATCAAGAGAGGGTGGGCCCTTCCCCAGGGGATTCTCCCGGGCGAGGTGCTGGAAACGGTGATCGATGTAACCATCCTTCGCAGCGGGGCGGTTTCGGAGATGAACTTTGAAAAACGGTCGGGAAACCGCTTTTTCGATGAATCTGTCCTGAAGGCGATCCGAAAAGCAAGCCCCTTCCCGCCGCTGCCGCCGTGGTATAGCGAAGCCAGTCTCGGTGTGGGAATCCGCTTTCACTCATCTGAATTGAGGTCCTGAAAGAATGATGTTGGAAAAGTATCTCTGCGTGCACAATCCGAGGATTCAGGCAGTTTTGACCCTGTTCCTGATCCTGTTGTTCTCCGCCGGACCCGCCTGCGGAAAGGTCTACATCGACATCGATTCCCCGTCTTTCCAGCAATTTCCCATCGCTGTTGCCGATTTCAAACCTCTGCAGCCTTTTCCGGAGAATGACAAGCTGTCCCTGCTCTTTTCCGACACGCTCTCCCGTGGCCTCGCGCTGACAGGCTACTTTCATCTGCTGGACCGGAAGGCCTTCCTGGAGGATCCGAAACAGGCGGGAATCACGGCAGATAATATCCGCTTCGAAGACTGGACGGTGATTGGCGCCGAATATCTTGTCAAAGGGGGATTTCAGACGGACGGCCGCGATCTGGTTGCCGAGTTTCGTCTGTTTGACGTGATACGGGGGGAGCTTGTCGTCGGGAAGAGATATGCCGGAAAGTCAGGGGATCATAGCCGGATGGCCATGCAATTTGTTAGCGAGATCCTTTTGGCCCTGACCGGCGAAACTGGCCTGTTCGACACGCGGATTGCATATGTGAAGAAGAGCGTCTCTTCCGCGGAGATCTATACGATCAATTTTGACGGTTCCGACCCCCGCCGGATTACAAACTTCAACGCCCTGACCCTTGCGCCGCGCTGGTCTCCCGATGGCCGATTTCTGGCCTTCACCTCCTATAAAGAGGGCAACCCGGACATCTATCTGCGGAATTTGGAAAGCGGGGCTACGCGGAAGATCGGTTTCTATCCGGGGCTGAACCTGCCCGGTTCCTGGTCCCGCGACAGCAAGAGGTTGCTTGTGACCCTCAGCCGGGATGGGAATCAGGAGATCTATGACATGACCGTGGAAAATGGCCTTCTCCTGCGCCTGACCCGTGATTTTTCCATCGATGTTTCCCCTGTCCGCTCGCCGGACGAACGGCGCGTTGCCTTCGTTTCCAACCGCAACGGTTCTCCGCAGATCTACATCATGGATGCCGACGGCGCCAATGTGCGGCGGCTGACCGATCTTGGCGGTTACAACACCTCTCCCGCCTGGTCGCCGAAGGGGAAAAAGATCGCCTATGAGGGGCTGGTCAATGGTATCTTTCAGATTTTTGTGATCGACGCGGAGGGAGGCGATCCCCAGCAATTGACTTTTGAGGCTGGCGACCACGAATCTCCCTCCTGGTCGCCGGACGGGCGGTATCTCGTCTATAGCGTCAGGGGGTATGGCCGCAGCAGAATCGAGATCATGAATGCGGGTGGACAAGGCACGAGGGTGCTTCTTGAGGACAAAGAGACCAGCCAGAGTCCCTTCTGGTCTCCCCATCTGCGCTGATTTTAAAGATTATTTCATTTTTCGGTTGATTTTTACAGTCAGTAGTGGTTTATAGACCGCTATGGATTTATTAGACCTTGAAACATTATTGATTAACGAAAGGAGAATTATGATGAAAAGAAGTTGGGGATCGGTAGGGTTGATGGCCTTGGTTTTATGTCTTTCGGTTTCATGGATGACCGGTTGCGCCAAAAAGGCGACCCTGCAGGAGGGGGCCGTGGTTACCCAGGAGCAAAAGGCGGTTGCCCAGGCGCCGGCGGAAGCGACGGCTGCGGACACTCAGGCGGCCAGGGAAAGGGCGTTGCGGGATCAGGCCCTGAGCGACCAGGCAGCGCGGGAAGCGGCAGAAAAAGCGGCCAGGGACGCGGCGGCAAAGGCGGCCAAGGACGCAGCCGACCAGGCAAAGAGAGAAGCGGCGGCAAAGGCGGCAGCCATTCTCAAGGAGTTGCAGATTGCGGACATCAATTTTGATTATAACAAGTACAACCTCAAACCTCTGGCCCAGTCCACCCTGAAGAGTGGCGCGTCGGCCTACCTGAAATACAGGGATTACAAGCTCGTGGTCGAAGGGCACTGTGACGAACGGGGCACCGCCGAATACAACTTGGCGCTCGGTGAGAAGCGTGCGACCGAAGCCGCAAAATACCTGGCTGATCTGGGAATCGAAAAGGAAAGAATCAAAACAATCAGTTATGGCAAAGAGATGCCGTTGGACAACGCAAACAACGAAGCGGCATGGGCGAAGAACAGGCGGGCCCATTTTGTTATTTTCCCGCCGGTGAAGTAAAAGATTTTTTGAGCAGAGTCGTCCCGTGAATTCCGCTTGAAAGTGGGATTCACGGGACTTTTGTGTTTGTTTTCTACGGTCTGGTGCAGAGGGAAAAATTCTTGCGAAGGTATCGTTTCATCTTTTTTTTCATATCGCTCCTTTCTGTGGCGGGATGTGCCACGACAGACGATTTGCGCCGGGTTCACGGGGATCTTGCAAGGCAGGTCCAGGTGGCGAATGAGAAGATTGTCTCTGTGGAACAGGGATGGTCGCCGCTGAAGGATGAGCTAAAGGATGAGATTGCGGGGTTGCGCAAAGAGATTGCGAAAACCAACGAAGCATTCCCGTCGCTCAGGGGAAACCAGGCGGAGGGACGCGCGGAAATCACTGAAATCCGGGAGCAGCTCCAGCAGATCCGGGGGACAATCGATGGTCTCCGGAAGGAATTCTCCACCGCCTCCCAGAGGGCGACCAAGCGGGACGAGGAGGAGAAGATTCTTCGGGAGAAGCTGGACAACCTGACGTTCAAAATCAACTTTATCGAAAATTTCCTGGGAATTGGCAAGAAAGATGAACCGGCAGAATCCCCGGCAGAAAAAGCCGGAAAACAGGTTCCTGCCGTGAAAGATGCGGCCGGCGCCGGAAAGATGGACAAGGAATCCTCCTATGCAGCGGCCTATGGGCTTTTCAAGGA
>CAIUXU010000320.1 GCA_903903205.1 uncultured Syntrophobacterales bacterium | reverse complement strand
CTCCAGGAAAACTATTCACGTCCTGTATCCTCTCGTGCTGGAAACCGAGCGGCTCATTCACGCCGTGGAGGTTAACGAGGCCGAGTACGAAGCGCAGGAATACCCCCTGTACCGGGTGGTCAAGGCCGAAGGGGTTCCCGTTTCCCATTTGCTCGGCGGGGCCAAAAAAGACTGGATCGAGGCTTACGCCAGCGACCTCCATTGGGATGAGCCGACCCATATGGCCGACACGGCCAAGGGTTTTGTTGATGAGGGGTTCCGCTGGGTCAAGACACACATCGGCGCCGAACACAACCGGGACTTAGACCGACTGGAAGCCATCCGGCGGGCGATCGGACCCGACATCGGCCTTATGATCGACATCAACACGATCTACGACCGACAGACCGCGCTGGAACAGGGATTAAAACAATCGGCCTTTAACCCTTTCTGGCTAGAAGAACCGATCGCCCCTGTCGATTATGAGGGACACGCATGGTTGCGGGAGAGGCTGCCTATCCCGATTGCCACGGGAGAAAATCTTTATACGGTGTATGGATTTGCGCCGCTGCTGGCCAGCAGGGGATGCGATTACGCCATGCCGGACATCTTGCGGTGCGGAGGAATCCGGCAAACCATGTTGATTTGTGAAGCCGCCGAACGTGCGGGCGTCGTGGCCACCCCCCACAACTACGCCAGCGGCGTCGGGCTGGCCGCCACCCTGCACCTGATGGCCGCCATGCCCGCAACCCGGCTTCTGGAATTCGACACGTCCGGGACGTCGATCTATGAAGAGCTGTTCGTCGAACCGCTGGCCGTGAGGGACGGCCGAGTGCGGGTCCCCACGACGCCTGGACTCGGTGTGGCCTTGACGGAGGAGATCATCGCCAAATACCAATGAAGGCGCATAGATTTACTTAACCGTCTTGTTGTACTCCCCGCCTGGCGTCAGGACGATGTTCCAGTATTCCCCCGAGCCCTTTACAAACCGGTAATTGTGGCTCAAACCGGGAGGAATGCGGATGGTTTTTGGCGACTGAATGTTGTGCCAGCGGTCACCCAGCAGGACGTCGACCTCCAAGCCGGTGAGATCGGGGTTGTTCCCCCGGAAAATGAACAGGCTTTCAAATTCATGGGTGTGCGGTTCGATGTGCATCTCGGGGTGATCTACGTTTTCAACCGCCCGCATGATGACATAGATGCTGGTGTCCGGGTTGTTGTTGTGGTCGGAAAAGACAAACCTCGTCCCCGGCCCCTTCGTATGTTTGATCAACTCCTCGGCGCTCCTGGCTTCCACGTTCAAAATAAACTTTTCCGGATTTTCCATCCTGACACCTCCTGTGATTGATTCAGCAAAACACTTGACCCCCTTACAACTCAAATCCTCTTCACAAATATTACTGGTTCCTCAACCCGCCAGCAGCCCTCCCTGGTGATAGATCTTCATCTGGACGTCGGAAAACGAGTTTCCCTGAACCACTTCCCCGGTATCGAGGTTTCGGATCACGCCTGTTTTGAAGTTCACCTCGATCCGCTGACCTGACCGAATTTCAGATTGGACAAGCGGCGCAGCCATGATCGCCACTCCCGCGTTGATCGCGTTACGCTCATAAATGGCGCCGAATGATTCGGCGATAATGAGTGGAATCCCCAGGCTTTTGAAGCAATCTACCGCCTGCTGCCGGGAGCTGCCACAGCCAAAGTTTTTCCCTGTCACGACGATGTCGCCGGGGCTTGCCTTACCGGGAAAGTCTTTCCATCCCTCCATGTTTCCAAAGGCGTGCTTGCCCATTTCACGGATATCGGTCATCGCAAGGTGGCGGTTGTGGAAAATCATGTCCGTATCAATGTTGTCTTTGGGAAT
>CAIUXU010000319.1 GCA_903903205.1 uncultured Syntrophobacterales bacterium | reverse complement strand
ATCCTTAGTCAGGCGCTCCAGCTCTTTCAGGTCGTTGCCCTTGATCTCTACAGTAACGGGCGCATGCGCCCCAAGGAGGTTGATCGGGGTTGCGGCGACCTGAAACCCCATCAGGAGTTGGTGCAGGACTTCCATTATCCGGGCTCCATAACGGTTAAGATAATCTGTTCCACGACGCCCGACGGGACGACGACGCCCAAAAGTCCGGCGAAGATGATGAAGGAGAGAAAGGTGGTAACGAGGGCTGTCAAAAAGGAGGTCAGCGTCGTTTTAAACCGGAGCAGCCGAAGAAGAACAAAAAGGACGATGAAGGTGGAGAGGAGAAAGCTGAGTGTCTTCAAGAGAATCGGGTAGAAGACCAGCGCGGCGGCAATCCCGGCCGGGGCGAGCTGCGTCCAACTGTTCCCCTCGTCATTTTCGGCTGTCCGCCGAAAGGTCCGCCAGGCATGGAAGGCGGAGACGGCCAGAAGAGAAAAGGCGATCGCCGCCGGGAATTGCCCCGCGCCCGGCTGGGCGAGTGTTCCGACCTTGAGCGCGATGGCGCCTGCCGTATAGACCATGGCGAAGATCAGGATTCCCAGCGAAACGATACGTTCCTTCATAAACTAACCTTTGTTTTCCGTGAATGTTTTCGGTGAATGGGCGGCGGGCTTTTCGACCCGCCGCCCCGTTTCCCGTCTTACTGGGCGAGTTTCATCTCCTTGACAATCTTGCGAAGCATCTCATCTTCCTGGGCCAGGAAGGTCTTGAAGGCGTCGCCTCTTTTGAAATCGGGGACCATGTTCTGCGCGGCGCAGGCAGCCTTGAACTGCGGATCCTGCGAGACCTTCTCGAGGCCGTCGGCCAGGATGTCGATGATCTCCTTCGGGGTTCCCTTCGGGGCGAGATAGCCTCGGTAGGAGCCTTCGATCAGGTTGACCCCCATCTCCTTCAGCGTCGGAACTTCGGAAATCGACGGCAGCCTCTTTTCGGTATAGACCGCCAGGCCCCGAAGTTTCTTGCCCTGGACGAGGCCCGTTACGACGCCCACATTCGTGGTGCAGACTTCGACGTGGCCGCCGGCCGCCGCCTGCCAGGCCGGGGCGTCCCCGTCAAAGGGGACCATGTTGAAACTGGTTCCGGTCAACTTCGCGATCATCAACCCATTGTACCAGTCGTCCCCGCCGTTGCCGGAATGGGAGAGCCTGATTTGACCGGGGGCCTTTTTTGCCGCGTCGATAAGTTCTTGAAATGTTTTGAATTTACTGTCCATGGACACGACCAGGATACCCGGATCGAAGAGCATGTTCGCGATGGGCTCAAAGTCGGCCATCGAATAGCCCGAGTTTGCGTTAACCATCGAGTTGAGCTGGGTTTTCGGCGTGAGGCAGGTGGTCAGGGTGTAGCCGTCCGGCTTCGTGTCCTTGCCCACCTCTTTCCAGGTGATGGCGCCATCGGCGCCGGGCTTGTAAACGTTGACGAACCTCTGCTTCAGAACTTTCTCCAGGAAGGGCTGGGTCACTTGGGCGAGCTGGTCGCTTCCGCCGCCAGCCTTGAAGCCGTGGATCACGGTGACGGCCCTGGCCGGATACTTTTCCGCGGCGATGGCCGACGTCAGAACCGTGACCACGCCGAGAACAAACAGGATTGCCATAAGCAGCCCCGCCTTTTTCAATAAGCCTTTCGAATTTTTCATAAATCCTCCTTGATGAAATGGTTTGTCCGGGTTAATTTGCCCGGGTAAATGCAATACGCCCGGGAATTATCCCTTCGCCTTCGGGAAAAAACCAGTCTGTGTCAGGATCTTCCTGAGCTCCTCCCTGTCCGCCTCTTTCAGGGGCTGGAGCGGCGGGCGGGGATCTCCGCCGTAAAGGCCGATCATCTCCATCGCGGCCTTGAGTCCGGGGATGCCCCACCGGGCTGTTACCGCGTTGTTGCTGTCGATGAGGTTCATCTGCAGGTCCCTTGCCTCCCGGATCTTTCCGGCATCGAAGAGCGTCTGCAGGCGGGCGCATTCGTTCGGGAAGACGTTCGCCAGGGCGAGGGTGCCTCCTGTCGCGCCGAGGGCGAGGCTCGTGAAGAGATAGCTTGCCGATCCTGCAAACACCGAAAAACCTTCCGGCGCCTTGCGGATCATGTCCCCGATCTGGACGATATTCCCGCCGCTGTCCTTGATCCCGATGATGTTCGGGTGTTTTGCCAGATCGACGGCCAGCTTTGCGGAGATGTTGATTCCCGCGTTGCGGGGCATGTTGTAGAGAATGACCGGCAGCGGGCTTTTGTCGGCCACGTCGGTGTAGAAACGCGCAAGCACCGGATCGGTCATATCCCCCTTGTAGTAGTTCGGGGTGACAACAAGGACAGCGTCGGCTCCCGCCCCGGCGGCCTTTTCATTGAGGCGCATCGTTTCCACCGTGGACTCGGCGCCGGTGCCGGCGATGACCGGCTTTTTCCCTTTTGCCCGGGCACAGACGAACCGCATCAGCTCTTCCTTTTCCGCAGGCGAAAGCAGGACGAACTCCCCGTTGGAACCCATAACCACGAGCCCTTCCAGGTCGGACCCGAGCCAGAAATCCAGATTCTTTTCCAGCTTGTCATAGGCGATCTCCCCCCCCGCAAACGGTGTTGCGATGGGTGCGTAAATACCGTGAAGCTTAAACATCAGACTTACCTCCTTCATGATCAATGGATCCATTGTACGATCGGGTCGGCCCTTCAAAGGAGACCCGACACTCACTATATCCGCGTGATGCAGAAGAGCTCGTCGTGTCCGAGCAGCTCCGCCCGCGACGGTTCTCCGGAGCCGATCCGAAGGATCTTTTCCAGCAGCTCCGCGCCCACCTCCGCGATGGGCGTCCCTTCCATGATATCCCCGGCATTGAAATCGAGGTTGAATCTCATTCGTTCCCAGGTTGTGCGGTTTCCGGTGATTTTGATAACCGGTACGCCGGGGAATCCGGTCGGTGTTCCGCGGCCCGTCGTAAAGACAACCGCCTGACAGCCGGACGCGACAAGACCCGTAACCGCCTCCCCGTCGTGGCCGACGCAGTCCAGGAGATAGAGGCCCGGACCTCCCGGATATTCGCCGTAGCCGACAACGCCGCTGACCGGTCCGGTCCCCGCCTTGTAGATCCCGCCCAGCGCCTTTTCGACGACGGAAGTGAGCCCCCCGTCTTCGTTTCCCGGGGAGATGAGCGCCGAACGGTGCTGAACTTCCGCGCTCGCCGTGGCGGCGGAAAGCCTCTTCTCCATGTTGCCGATGGTCGAGAGAATTTGGCCTGCCACCCTGGGATTAACGGCGCGTCCGGCGAGGATCTGCTCTGCCCCGATCAGCTCCGTCACCTCGGTGAAAATCGCCCGGCCTCCTGCCTCGCAGATTTGGTCGGTGGCCCAGCCGAGGGCGGGGTTTGCCGCGAGACCGGAGGTGGCGTCCGTTCCGCCGCATTTGAGACCAAGAGAAAATTCGGAAAGGGGAAATTCTTCCCGTCTCTGCCGGGAGGCCTCCTCCACCAGGCGGCTGGCAAAAGTGACCCCTTTTTCAATGGCTTGCAGGGTGTCGCCCTCGTCCTGGATCACCAGCATCTCGACCGGCTTGCCTGAGGCGGCGATGCTTTCGGCAAGCTCCCGCGCCTGGAAACGCTCACAACCAAGGCCGACAACGACCACACCGTAGAAGTTGGGATGCCTTCCCAGCCCTTTCAGGCCGCGCGCTGTCAGCTCCAGATCGAGGCCGACCTGGCTGCAGCCGACCGGATGACAGAATGCCATCGCACCGGCGACGTGTTCGGCGATCCGCCGGGCAACGGTGTTGGCGCAAAAGACGGAAGGGATGACGGCGACCGCGTTCCGGACGCCCGGAAGTCCCTGAGATCTTCGATATCCATGAAATGTTAGCATGATGATTTCTTATTTCGCTCCGTCTTGATGACCCCGGCGGCAGTAGAGGTTGTGAAGGTGAATCCAGTCGCCGACACTGATCGCTGTCAGCGCCCGGCCGATCTCCTCGCCATACTTGATGATCGGCTGATCGATAGCCAGGTTCACGAGCGCGATCTTGTGCCCGAATGCGATCTGCTGCCGCGCCTGGATATGTGCCACCTCGGAGCCGATCGTCACATCGACCATCTCGCCGGGCCGGATCTCCCCGAGGAGCACGGCAACGTTATCGCGGGGGTTGATTTTCAGCGCCTTGGCCACCGGCTTCTTACTCCTTTTTCCAGGGGATCAACAGACCCTTTTCGTCGAATTCCCAGTCGATCTCGTGAAGTTTTTCGAGACTTGCCTCCGGTGCGCACCCGGAAAACGCAGCCGGGGAGAGGGCGATCTCTTCCAACTGGTTTGTATTCTTGATCCAGGCGATCCGGAGCCGATCCCCGTGGAGGAGGGGGAGGGAATGGATGGCCTTTTCGATCGTTTCCCGGTCGCTGCCGCCGATGATGGGGATCATGCCCCGCTGGACGTAGGTGGAGGTGAGGATGTTTTTGTAGGTTATTGCAAGATCGATGCTGCGGAAAAACCGCTCCGTAATCAGGTCGGCAAGACCGACACCCTGCGCGTTTCCGTGGGAGGTATGGTCGAGACCCAGCACGGCGATGCGCTCGATCCGGGGGGATGCCGGTTCCAGCTCACCCCAGATGCGCAAGCGTCCGATCACATGAGGGTCGAGGCCCGTGCCGCTGTAGCGTTTGCCCATCTCCTCGACGACGAGCAGATCGAGTTCGGAAAAGGGCAGCTTGGCGGTGACAAGGAAAGCCTCCTGCAGAAGCCTTGCATCCACCGCGGGGAACTCCTCCGGCCGGACCAGCTCCAGCCGCGCAATCTCGCCGTAGGCGTTTTCCACGATGGCAATCCCGGCCAGCACCGGCGCCTGTCGAGCCAGCGTCGTGGCGACCTCCTGGATAATCTGTCCCATGCGGGACGGGCCGTAGCGGTGCAGGCGAGCGGCCTGTTCCACCTTGCCAAGCCCGACCGTGCACATCTTGCAGAGTCCGCTCTGGACCGGGCCGGTGACCGCCGTGTGCTCCTTGATCCGGTTCATCACGATCATGTGGTTGGCCCGCGCCGCGTTTCGATCGCAGAGGACCGGAAAGCCGTCCGCCAGTTCGCCGATCGTATCGACCTCCATGCTCACGGTGACCGGACAGCCGAGGGCGGCCTCCGTCAGCCCCAGCGAGGCGAGAAGCTCTTTCTGTCCTTCAGCCGTTGCGCCGCCGTGGCTGCCCATGGCGTTGACGACAAAAGGCTTTGCGCCGAGTTCATGAAGCGCCGCGACAAGCGCCCGCATGAGCGGGACAATGGCGGCGATTCCCCGGCTGCCGCCGGTGATCGCCACCGTCTGCCCCGGCCGGACCTTTTCCGGAATCCAGCTTGACCGGATCAGGGATGCCAACCTCTCCGTGGGTGTGGCAACGGTTTCCCGCGGAAAGTGTTGACGGCACAAGACCATTTTGGGAAGCAACATTTTAATCCTCCAGTATGGCGACGCGACTTTGTCCGCCTGCGCGCCTTTGCTTTTGGTCCTACACGTAAAAGGACTTAAATGCAATCGTCATGGGTTAATCCACCGAACAACAATCCTTTCCACCCCCGAGATAGGCATCGATCACCTTTTGGTTTTCAAGCAGGTTGCTTGCGGTGTCGGAGAGGACGATCTTCCCGGTCTCCAAAACGTACCCCCGGTTCGCGACCCGAAGGGCTTGCCGGGCGTTTTGCTCCACGAGGAGGATCGATGTTCCCGTTTTGTTGATCTCCTGAAGGATCTCGAAGATCCCCTGGACGACCAGCGGAGCAAGGCCCATGGAGGGTTCATCCAGAAGAAGGAGGCGAGGTCTGCCCATGAGCGCCCGGCCGATCGCCAGCATCTGCTGTTCACCGCCGCTCAAATTCCCCGCCGGGAGGTCTCCCCGCTCCCGAAGGATCGGGAAGCGGTCCAGCACCACTTCCAGGTCTTGTGCCGCCTCGCGGCGATTCTTTCGACTGTACGCTCCGAGTTCCAGGTTTTCCAGGACCGTGAGGGTTGTCAGGATGGCCCGTCCTTCGGGTACCTGAATCAGACCATGCTGCACGATCTCCTGCGGGCGGAGACGTCCGACATCCTTCCCCTCAAAGAGGATTGTTCCGGCAGACGGTTTTAGAAGCCCTGAAACCGCAAGGAGGGTCGTGCTCTTGCCGGCGCCGTTGGCGCCGATGAGGGCAACGATCTCCCCCTGCTGAATCGTCAAATCCAACTGGTGGACGGCCCGGATGTGGCCGTAATTGACCGCGAGGCCGACGATCTCGAGGAGATGTTTGTTCGTGGCCATGGCCTCACACATCCTTTCCCAGGTAGGCTTCGACCACCTCGGGATTGCACCGGATCTCCGCCGGCGCCCCCTCTGCGATCAGCACTCCGAAGTTCAAGACGGCGATCCTTTGGCAGAGCCCCATCACCAGCCGCATGTCATGTTCGATCAAGAGGATGGTGTACCCGCGCCGACTGATACAGGTGATCTCGCCCATGAGCTCTTCGGTCTCGGCCGGGTTCATGCCGGCCGCAGGCTCATCGATCAGGAGTACCTTGGGTTCGGTAGCCAGGGCACGGGCGAGTTCCAGCTTTCGCTGCTCGCCGTAGGAGAGGCTCCCCGCCTCGATCGTGGCCTTGGTGTCCAGGCTCAACCAGGAGAGGAGTTCCCGGGCCCTCTCCCTTCCTCGCTTCTCCTCCCTGCGATGGGAAGGCAGCGCAAGGAGAGTGCCGGCGAGGCCGTAGCGCAGGTGGTCGTGCATTCCCACCATCACGTTCTCCAAAAGAGTCATCTCCCGGAAGATCCGGATGTTTTGGAAAGTTCGGCCGATGCCCGCTTGTGTGACCCGGTGAGGCGGAAGGCCCGTGAGAAGCTCGTCGCCCAAGTGTACGGTGCCGGTGTTAGACTTGAGGATCCCTGTAATCAGATTGAAGAGCGTGGTTTTGCCGGCCCCGTTCGGGCCGATGAGGCCGTAGATGATCCCTTCAGGCACCTGGAATGAAACCTCGTCCAGAACCCGAAGACCTCCGAACTGCTTGGTGAGACCGTTGATCCTCAGCATCAGGCAGACCCCTTTCGCCGGAGTCTCGCGAAGAGTTTCCGATCCCAGATCCCGTTGGGCAGGTAGATGACCACGAGGATCAGAATGAGCCCGTTCACCGCCAGGCGGAATGCCTTGAGGAACCGCAGGAGCTCCGGTAAAATCGCCAGGATTGCACTGCCAACCATCGGGCCCACAAAGCTTCCGGTGCCGCCGAAGATGGCGCCGGTCAGGATGTCCACCGCAGGGTCGAACCCGTATTCGCGAGGAGAGACGAAGAAGGTGAAATGGGCGTTCAAGCCCCCCGCAACCCCGGCGATGATCGCGCCCAGAACAAAAGCCAGAAGCTTGTATGAGGTGGTGTTGATGCCCATTGCTTTGGCGGCCGTCTCATCCTCTTTGATGGCTTCAAAGGCGCGGCCGATCTTGGAGCGCCGCAGTCGCACGAACCCGTAAACGAGGACGACGAGGATCGCCACGATATGCCAGAGTTGGGTCTTCATGGGGATGCCGTTTAAGCCCATGGAGCCGCCGGTGATCTCCAGGTTCAAAAAGACAACCCGCACCACCTCCCCGAAGCCCAGGGTAGCCATGGCCAGGTAGACCCCGGAAAGCCGAAGCGTCGGTATGCCGATCACCAGAGCCACCAGGCCGGGCAGGAGCCCGCCGAGCGCCAGGGCCTCTCCAAAAGGAAGCCCGAGGCGAAGCGTCGCCAGTGCGGCGGTGTAGGCCCCGATGCCCATGAAAGCTGCGTTGCCGAGCGAGAGCAGCCCGCAGGAGAGTGTCAGGTAGATCGAAAGGGCAAGCATCGCATGAACGCCCACGGTGTAGACAAGCGTGTTGTATGTGGCCCAGAAGACCTGCAGATCGTCCGTCACCCGTTTCCCTCCGTCTCAGGCTTCATGTCTCATGCCTTTCTTTCCAGAACCCGGCCAAAGAGACCCGAGGGGCGTACCAGCAGAATCAGGAAGAGGAGTCCGAAAGCGACGGCGTCCCGGTAGTCGCTGGAAAGATAAGCCACACTCATCACCTCGGCCACCCCCAGGAAGAGTCCTCCAACCATGGCGCCCCGTACATCGCCCATGCCTCCCAGGATGATCACGGCTATCCCCTTGGGCATCAGCGGTTGTCCCATGAAGGGGAAGATGGCGTTAAAAGAGAGTCCAATGAGAACCCCCGCTCCACCGCCAAGCGCGGCGGCAGTAAACGAGACGAGTCGAAAGACTCCCTCTACGTTGATTCCCAGAAGGTAGGAGGTCTGGGGGTTCTCGGCTACGGCCCGCACGGCCTTCCCGAGGCGGGTTTTCTTCAGGATGACCATCAGCAGGAGCATAAGCAAAAATGAGATGATCACGATGGCTATCTGGAGCTCGGTAATCCGGATCGTTCCTATCTGGAAGCTCTCCTCGGGGATGGTTCCCAAAGGGAAGCGTGAGGTCTCCGCGCCGAAGATCCCCTGGGCTGCGTTGGTAATCAGGGTGGCCGCGCCGATGGTTGCGATCATGGGCATGAGGTGGTGAGCCCGTCGGCCCCGCAGGGGCTTCAGAACGATCTGGTCGATGAGCAGCCCCAAAGCGCCGGAGGCAAGCATGGCCAGGGGCAGTGCAACCCAAATGTTGAGGTTCGCCTTGGTCACCAGAAGCAGCGCCGCATAGGCTCCCGCCATGAACACGGCGCCGTGGGCGAGGTTGATCACCTCCAGCACCCCGAACACGAGGGTGAACCCGAGAGCGAACAGGGCATAGACGCTTCCGAGCGTCAAGGCGTTAATGAGCTGTTGAGCGATCATTAGAAAACTCTTGAAAAGGACCCGGGCAGGACAACGCCTGCCCGGGTCTTGGGTCCAGCGGGTTTCGGTGTGCTATTTCATCAGGACGAACTTGCCACCCTTGGCGATAAAGATGTGGGCGTCCTGCTGGGCGTCATAGCCAGTCTCCACACCGGCCTTGGCGGGCGCCTTCCGGAAGGTGAAGGGGCCGGTCGCCCCTTCAATCTTCACCGAGGGAAGGGCGTCTCGCAGCGACTGGCGATCCTTCTCCAGGTTGCCCGACAGCTTGACCGCCTTGAGGGCCTCGGCGACGATGTACAGGGCGTCATAAGCCTGGGCGGCAAACTGGTCCGGTTCGGCGCCGTATTTCTTGGTGTAGGCGGCGACGAAGGCTTTGTTCCTGGCGCTCACGCTCTCAGCCGCCCAAGGGCCGCCGATGATGGTGTTGTCGGCGGCCGCCTTGGCGATTTCGAAGAGTTTTGCCGAGTTAAAGCCGTTGCCGCCAACGAATGGGGTGGTAATCCCCAGGTTGCGCGCCTGGAGGATGATATTGGCTGCTTCCTCTGCGAGCGCCGAGCAGACAATGGCATCGGGGTTCTGGGCCTTGATTTTCGTGAGCTGAGCGCGAAAATCTACGTCACCTTTTGCAAATGTCTCGGTGTTGGTGACCGGGATCTTCTGGGTCTCCAGGACCACCTTGAAGACATCGTAACCGCCCTTGGTGAAGGCGTCGTCATTACCGTAGAGGACCGCTACCTTCTTGATTCCGAATTTCTTCACCGCCTCGCGTACCGTGACGGGAAGAACGTCGGCCTCCATGATGGAATTCCGGAAGACCCATGGTCCCATGTCGGTGATGCCGTTGACCGTGTTGCTTGTGGCAAAGACCACGACCTTCGCCTGGTTGGCAATGGGGTCTGCCGCAAAGGCCGAGTTTGACAGGGTGGGCCCGAAGATCGCGAACACCTTGTCCTGGAAGATAAGCTTCTTGAAAACGTTGATGGCCTCTTCCTTCTTTGCCTGCTCGTCCTCGATGACGAGAACGAGCTTGTTGCCGTTCACGCCTCCCTTGGCGTTGACCTCTTCGGACGCGAGGGTGAAGCCGTTCCTGATGGGAACGCCATACTTTGCAACAGGCCCTGTGAGCGCCGCCGCGACGCCGAGCTTAATCTCAGCCGCCGGGGCCGTCGTCGCCACCGCAAACGCCGCCACAAGACCGCACAATGCGCCGATAATCACTTTTTTCATGGAAACCTCCCTCAATTTTTACCCGAGTCTGAGAAATAAAACGGGCCTTGCCGCCGTGCCCCTCTTCGGAGACCGTCCCCAACGGGTGTCCGGAATAGAACATCCTTCTTGACGAGGCACTGCTTTTGGAGGGACATATATGCAGAACGTATCTGCATGTCAAGGGAATATTGACCGCACCACGCCGGGATTTTGCTTTTTCTACCGGGTGTGCTATGGTGGAAACCATGGAACCACGCATCATTCCCAGAGAGGAACACGGCATATCCCGGAAGCAGATCAGCCCCAACGCGCTGCGCACGCTCTACCGACTCCATGACAACGGCTT
>CAIUXU010000318.1 GCA_903903205.1 uncultured Syntrophobacterales bacterium | reverse complement strand
GGTGTCTTTGGAAGTGGCGGGGCTCGTATAGATGGGGCGGATATTCCCGGAGGGAGAGTCAAAAAACATGGCGCCGCTCCAGTTGGAGGTCCCGCAGCCAGAATCCGCATCCGCAGACGTGCAGAACTTGAAGCGCCACATTTTACCTCCCATATCCCCGATATAGGCCAGATCGACAAAGCCGTCATTGTCTGTATCCAGGATGGCGGGCGGGCCCGGGATGCTGTAGTTCATGGCTGTGCTCGTCGTCGAGGTCGTGCTTGATCCGTTTGTGAAGCTCCAGAGAATCGTCCCATCGCTAAGATCGACGACATAAAACCCCTTGCCCCGGCGTTCGCAAGTCCCTCCACCGGCACAGTCTCCGGCGTTGTAACCCGCCCCGATGAAGCCGACCCATTTTTCCACTTCTGTCCCGCCGACTTTGGTGAGTACCCTGCCGGTCATCATCTTGCCCCATGAATCGCCCAGATAGGGGGCCTGGCTGGCGCTGGGCGCGAGGCGCCACAGGTAGGCCGGGCTCAGGGAGTTGTCGAGGTCCAGGGCGTGGTATCCGCAGTAGTATGGAAAGCTTGTCGAATAGGTGGGATTGATGCCGGAATCGCAGGAGGAGGAGGAACTCCAGGAATAGTTTACAGCTCCCCTGCCCAGGCCAAAGACCATAATGGTCTTCCATGAATTGGCGGCTTTGGCCTTGCCGTCCCCCGAGCCAAGCCAGACATCCGCCACCGTGACCGGTCCATCCACGAAATACTGGTGGGTCAGGGCGGTCGGGTGGGTGCTGTGGGTCATATTCTTCAACTTGGTCAAGAGGTTCGGGGGGATGAAACTCCATGCCTCAGAACCGTCCACTGTCTTGAAGGCGTGCATCTGCCCGTCATTGGCCCCGGCGACGACGAGGCGCAGGCCGTTGGCGGAGGTCCGTGGGTGGTTGTTCCTGTGGTTGTTGAATTCGTTGTTGGCGTCCCGGGCGTCGGAGAAGAAGGCCGAGGGGGTTCCTATGGTGATGGGGGTGGAACGGAAGACGTCCCCCAATTTCCAGACCTTGTTGTTGGTCTGCTCCAGGTTATAGGTGGGGTTGCCCCGGATAAAGCCGACGATGGCGTCGCGTTCTGCTGTCGTGGTGATACCCACGTTGGCGGGGGTGATGATTGCGGTGGTGAAGTCGATCAGGCTGCCGCCCCCGTAAGTCTTGATGTTTCTGGTTGCGTGATCTTTGTTCTCCAGAAGCGTCCCCGCATCCCAGGTGGCGCTGGCGGCCACGGCGCCGGCGCTGTCTATTTCGTATTTCCTCAAGTGCCCCTTCCAGAAGGGTTCGTTGTCTCCCGGTTCGAATGATCCTTCATAGAGGTTGTTTTCGTCAGAGGTCCGGGAGGACTGGACGGAGGACTGGGAGAAGGAGTAGTTGGCCTGGCGAATGATGTCCATGGCCGTCTTCAGGGACTCGGCCAACTGATCCGCGTCGGCGGCAAGAAAGGCATAACCGGAGAGGCTGGCATAGCCAGGATCGTTGGTGTTGGCCTTGAATTGGGATGTGGAATGGCTGCCGGCGGAATCGGTACAGGTGGCCGTGGCCTCGTCGCCGGCTGCCGTGCAGGCCCCGGCCACTCCGGGGGTAAAGCCGGATGTGCTGCCCGCATTGGCCTGGTTGGGGTTGTCCGTTCCCCCGTAATAGGCCGTCCAGTTGAGGGTGTTCTCCAGGTAGTCGGGCATGGAGGAACCGAAACCGACGACGAAGACCTTGTAGCCCACATCAGCCAGGGCCTTGGCCCGCGCGACGAAATCCCGCCGACCCTTGTAGCGGCCGCCGTCGCATTCGGCCCCGCTGCCGCTGCAAGCGAAGGTGTCGGAGCCGTCGGTGATGAGGATCACGAACTTTTTCCGGCAACTTGCGGCGGTATCGGCG
>CAIUXU010000317.1 GCA_903903205.1 uncultured Syntrophobacterales bacterium | reverse complement strand
CCAACCATTTTTTTCCCGATCCCGAACGCCTTCAGAAAGAGATGGAGCTGTCTTTTCAAGAGCGCCGTATCCTTGAAACTGACGACCGGCCTGTCGAAAGGGACGCTGAAGCAGCCTTCCGGATCGATCGCGCTCCGGACGACATCGGGATAACCCGTCACAACGGGGCAATTGTAACTGTTCAGGGTGCCGGGATCCTCCCTGCTCTCGAAGACCACGACCGGGAAGAAGATCCGGTCCACCCCCTTCTCAATCAGATCGAGGATATGGCCGTGGACGAGTTTTGCCGGAAAACAGATGTTGTCGGACATCACCGTTCCGGCGCCCTTTTCCAGGAGCCCCGCCCCGGACGGCGCGGAGAGAACCACCCGGAATCCGCAGTGGGTAAGCATTGCAGCCCAGAAGGGGAAGTTCTCATACAGGTTTAACGCACGCGGGATGCCGAAGGTGAGCAGCGGCGGCCGGTCCGGCTCGAGCGGCCGGTCGAAGACAAGCTTGAGGCGGGTCGCAAACAGGTTTTCCCCCGGCCTTGGGGCAGAAACTCCGTTGCTGAAGTGGCGTTCACACCGGTTACCCGTAAAATAGTTCCGCCCTTCCCCGAAATTCATCCGGGTCACCGCACAGCTGTTCTCGCAACCAGCGCAATGGTATTCCTTTTTTGTTACGGCTATTTCCGCCGCTTCCGCGTCTATTCCCGGGAAGGTCGTCATGGCATCCGGTTCCCGGAGATGGTTCTGACGCGCCGTCAGGGCGGCCCCATAGGCCCCCATCATCCCGGCGATGTCCGGACGGATTACTTCCCGCCCGATCAGCAGCTCGAAGGCGCGCAAAACCGAGGGGTTGTGGAATGTTCCTCCCTGGACAACGATTCTCTCTCCCAATGTAACCGGATCATTCAATTTCAGGACTTTGTGGAGGGAATTCCGGACAACCGAACAGGCGAGACCGGCAGAGATATCTCCCACCGATGCCCCTTCGCGGAGCGCCTGCCTCACCCTGGAATTCATGAAGACGGTGCAGCGTGTCCCGAGATCAAAAGGCTCGCTCGCCTCGCAGGCGATGCGGGCGAAATCGGCGACGGCGTAACCGAGGGAGCGGGCAAAGGTCTCGATGAAGGAGCCGCAGCCCGAAGAGCAGGCCTCGTTGATCTGGATATCGGAGACACCGCCGTCGCGGAGGTAAATCGCCTTCATGTCCTGGCCGCCGATGTCGAGGATGAAAGAGACCTCCGGGGCGAAGAAGCGGGCCGCCCGGTAGTGGGCCATCGTTTCCACGGCGCCGTCATCGAGGGCAAATGCTGCATGAATAAGGTCTTCGCCATATCCCGTCACAGCCGTCCGGAGGATGCGGGGAAGCGCTCCCGCCTCCCGACAGCTCTCCCGCAGGGCAATGATCCCTTTCTGGACTGCGCCGATCGGGTCTCCGCCGCTCGGCGCATACCAGGTAAAGGCCACACGGCTCTCTGCATCCATCAGCAGAATTTTTGTCGTTGTGGAGCCGGAGTCGATCCCGAGGAAACAGGGCGCCTGATGGAGAAGGCCGATAGCGATCCTTTGCGCCCGCTGCTCCCGGTGACGCTCTTCCCAGGCATCAAACTCCCGATGATCCCGGAAAAGGGGTGCGAGCCTTTTCCCAGCCTCTTTTTGCCCATGCGGCAACCCGTTTCCAAGGATCTGCAACCCTTTTTCGATTTCGATCCGGCAACGGGAATCGCCGTGATAAAGCGCTGCCCCCTCTGCCGCGATCAGCTCGGGGCGTTCGCAGGCTGCCACCCCTTTTTCCGGATCAAGGTGGAGAAGATGGCAAAAAGCGGCGCGCAGGCAGGGGAAAAATGTTAGCGGTCCGCCGGCAAAGAGGACCTTTTCGCAGATGTCGCGGCCGCAGGCCAGCGTGGAGATCACCTGGAGGGCCATCGCATGGAAGACCGAGGCGGCGATATCCTCCCGGGCGACCCGGTTACTCAAGAGCGCCTGGATATCTGTCTTGGCAAACACCCCGCAGCGGGAAGCGATGGGGTGGAGAACCCGGCTCCGCCCGGCCAGGGTGTCAAACGTCTCAATCGGCTCGTTGAGCAGAACCGCCATCTGCTCGATGAAGGCGCCCGTGCCGCCCGCACAGTTTCCGTTCATCCGGATGTCGGCTTGGAACTGCTCATCGAAGAAGGCGATTTTGGAGTCCTCGCCGCCGATCTCGATCAGGGTGCGAACATCCGGCCACCGCTGGCGGATTAGTTTGGTCGAGGCGACGACCTCCTGAATGAAAGGAAAACCGTAAGACTCCGCCACACCCATGCCCGCGGAGCCAGTGAAGGCGAGATCCAGGGTGCAGTTTCCGAGCTCACACCGGGCCTCCATCAGCATCGTCCGCAGTGTATCCACGGTCAGGGCATGGTGGCGGCGGTAGCGTGAAAAAACCATCCGCCCCCCGGGATCGCAGCAGACGATTTTTACGGTGGTGGAGCCGATGTCGATTCCCGCAAGATAAAGATTATCCATATGATTAATCACCCGGCGCGGAGTTTACCGCATCCGCCCCTGTTGTCAACAACCATTTTCGGCCGTTTCGCTCCCGACGCAGTTTGCGCTTTGGTTGAGTTTATGATAGGTGTTCCCCGCTCGACAGCGTCTGAACAAGGAATTGCAATTATGCGAAAAATTCTTCTCGGTTTGGCATTCAGCCTCTTGATATTCCTGGGAATCAGCGGCACGGCGTTT
>CAIUXU010000316.1 GCA_903903205.1 uncultured Syntrophobacterales bacterium | reverse complement strand
GGTTGCGAAGGCCCCGGCAAAACCGGCCAAACCTGTGGCAAAAGCCCCGGTGAAAGCTCAGGCAAAGGCCCCGGCGAAGGCCGCTGTCAAATCCCACCCCCCGGTAAAAGCGGTTGCGAAGGCTTCGGCAAAATCAAAGACGGTTGCCCCGGCAAAAACGGCGGCAAAGAAACCGGCGCCGGCCAAAGCAAAAAAATAATAAAATAATTTCCGACCTGCTGCTGCAGAAATGCTTCTGCCAGGAACCTCAAGCGCTTTGTCAGGTTCCTGGCGGATAAAACCACAGATGGGCAGGGCGGTTCTATTTCACCGTCCGGCCGACGACCCGGTAATTGAATTCATAATTCAGGGCGCCGCTCCAGTCCCCCTGGAAGACCCCCTTGTAGCGGGTGCCATGCACGGGGCCGACCGGTTTGCCGTAGGTGTAGAACCAGTTGACGATCGGGCTTCCGGAAAATCCCAGCGCAATCCAGTAGGCGCCCGGCATCAGCACGGCGTTCTCCCTGCTGAAATCAAAATCTATCCATCGGTAGCCCGGCCGTGGAGAGATCTCCTCGACGTTGACGAGGGCGCTCGCCGCGATGGGGGGGCCGGGTTTCCCGTCCTGATCCGCAAAAATGTCCACCCACAGCGCCCCCTCCCCTCCGAAGTTGTGCAGTGCAAGGCCCACCTTGTCAAGGCGAACAGGTTTTTGCAGAACCATTACCTGGGCGTATTGGGTCAGGTTTGTCGTCACATATTCGGCGGTCTCGACGAGGAAATTACGGCGCATTTCGAAGGCGTCTCCGCCGGCAGACCGGGTCACCCGCGGGAACGCAAAATCGACATCCTCGGGAAACGCAAGGTTGCCGTAAACCAGGGGTGTGTCAAAGCGGAAGGCGCTCTTTTCGACATCCGTATAGACCGGCAGGGGTGGAACCGGTTTGATCGCAAGCGGCTGGAACGATGCCCGGACCTGTGGGCTGAGAAGGAGGTTCCGGGGACCGTAGCTCTCCCGCTCCCCGCGCAACCGGACATCATCCTTCCTGAAATCCGCGTTTACAGCCTCCTGGAGCCTTGGTTTTCCGCCCGCATCACGGGCCTGGGTCCAGGTGAGCAGGCCGTCGTTTTTCGTCTCGTTGTTGTCAACGCCCACCTCGACGCGAATGAAACGACTGGAGACAAAAAGGACGGAGTTCTGTGGATCGAACGGCACCCAGCCCAGATCAGGAAACCAGACCTCGACCCAGGAGTGGCGGCCCTGCCCCATCTTGAAGGTCATGACCCCCTGCTGCCAGGCCACGTCGAGGGGGCGGTTCAGGGTGATGCCGTTGATGATCCGGACGGGGATGCCGGACGCCCGAAGCAGGGCGGCGCTCAGGTGGGAAAAATTCTGACAGTTCCCTTTCCCCGACTCGAGTGCATAGACCGCATCATACTTCAATGGAGGGCTGACGTAGGAGACATGATCCACCACCCAGGAGATCAGCCGCTGGACCGCATCAAATTCGGTGGTAACTCCTCTGGTCAGATCGCCTGCCAATGATCGGATGCGGGGATGATCAGACTGGACCTGCTCCGTCGCCCCGAGATAATCACGGAACTCGCGCGGAACATTCGTCAGAGGAAAGGGGGCTTTCGTTTCGATGGCCTCCAGGGCCGTCGAGTTGGCCGCAGTGACCGAGAAGCGGACATCGATGAGGCCGGGGGGGCTGTTCCACACGGCGGAAAGGATAAGGTTTCCCCTGCTGTCTTCGCTTTTCTTCTGTTCATCGGGACGGGGAACAAACGCGATATCGACATCCCGGATCTCCTGCCGGAAGGTGGGGGAGTCGAAATTTCGGGGCGTGACAAAGCTGAGCGTGGCTTTCCGGACGCCATCGCCCATGGTGATCGTCTCCCGAAGCTCATAGCGGATCTCCGCGCCCATCCCGCCCCGGACCGTATAATTCTCCGCCTGGACCGGAGCCGTTGCGAGGAGGATCAAACCCATCATCACGACGAATCGCTTTTTCATTGCCAGCCTCCCAAAAAACGAATTGATTTTGATATCATAATAAAGAACGACAGGATTTGTGTCAACGATTATTCAGCAGTAGCGACCTCAGGGGGGATGGCTGAAAAATATCATTTGACAAAAGTGGAATAATCGTTAACTTAGACGAAATTCTAATGGACGGGGAAAAGGTCCCCCAAAAGGAGGTAAACATGTTTTCTGTATCTGAAAAAGCGAGCGAGATGATCAATGAATTCCTCAAAGGTCGCGCGGAGGCCGCCTCTATCCGGGTGCTCATGCAGGAGGGCGGCTGATCGGGGCCCTCATTGGGCATGGCTCTGGATGAGTCAACACCGAACGACGAGGTATTCGAGGACCGGGGAGTTACCTACCTGGTCGAAAAGACCCTTTTTGACAAGGTCAAACCCATTGCAGTGGAATTCATCACCACGCCGCGGGGGAGCGGGTTCAAGCTGACCTCCGGTCTGGTTCAGGAAGACGGCTGCGGGTCCTGCGGCGGATCCTGCAGCAGCT
>CAIUXU010000315.1 GCA_903903205.1 uncultured Syntrophobacterales bacterium | reverse complement strand
GTCCCTACCGCAACGGTCGCGACATTGCCCAGTCGCCGCGTGGTTCGCTGGTGATTGATCTCTTCGGCCTCGCCCTGGAGGAGGTCAAAAGCCGTTTCCCGGAGGTTTACCAGTGGCTTCTGGAACGGGTCAAGCCGGAGCGGGACCAGAACAATCGTGAATCAAGACGCGAAAACTGGTGGCTTTTTGGTGAGACTAATCCCAAGCTTCGCACTCAACTTGGCGGGCTTTCCCGTTACATCGCCACAGTGGAAACCGCCAAACACCGGGTCTTTGTATTCCTCGATAAAGAAATTCTGCCCGACAACATGCTCGTCAACATTGCCAGCGCCGACGCCTTTCACTTGGGCGTTCTTTCCAGCCGGGTTCATGTTGTCTGGGCGCTGGCGGCAGGCGGGCGGCTTGGTGTTGGCAACGACCCTCGCTACAACAAGACCCGCTGCTTCGAACCGTTTCCCTTTCCGGCCTGCGACGAGGCGCAAACCGCACTCATCCGCGAACGCGCCGAATTATTGGATGCCCACCGCAAACGTCAACAGGCCCTGCACCCGGATCTCGGGCTGACGGACATGTATAATGTCCGGGAAAAGCTGCGCTCGGGCGAAACACTGACGGCAAAGGAGCGAACCATCCATGACAAGGGACTGGTGGCGGTATTAAGACAGCTTCACGACGACCTTGACGCGGCGGTCTTCGCCGCTTATGGCTTGTCAGCCGCCCTCACGGATCAGGAAATCCTCGCACATCTGGCAGCCCTGAACCTGGAACGGGTCAAAGAGGAAAAGGCGGGCGTCATCCGTTGGCTGAGACCGGAGTTCCAGCACCCCTATGGGACGGCGACGGCGGTTCAGACGGAGCTGACGCTAGTCCGGGAAGAGGCGCCCTTCCTGGAAAATTCCCCCTTGCCCAAAGATCACACGGCCCAGCTCCAGGCTGTCCGGTCAGCGCTTTCCACCGTGAAAGGACCAGCGACTGCCGACGAGATTGCAAAACGCTTCCACAAGACGCGCCCCACGAAGGTGTCCGCACTGCTGGAAGATCTGGTAAAGCTGGGGCTGGCGAGAAAAACGGATCGGGAAACCTATACTTTGTAAGTCCTCAGGCGATGAAAGCCGGGATGGTCCACATCCCTGCCCGTTTGAGTAGTTCGACGAGGTGGCCCCTCTTTCTCAAACGCTCGCTAAAAAAGATAAACACGGTGGATGGCCGGCTTCTCCCCATCATTCCGCTGCCGGTCTTGCGACCGGAAACGCCGTAGGCAGCGCCGATAATTTCCTACTGTCACCGTGTTTATCGATAGCGAAATATGACGAACTCGTCAAAAGTCGTAATTTGCCTTTTTTGTCATTCCGGACTTGATCCGGAATCCAGTCTTTTTAGGTAGTTCTGGATTCCGGCTTTCGCCGGAATGACAGTGTGACGACTTTTGACGAGAGCATCAAATATAACCGTCATGGAAGGACGCCATCCAGGTCTAAAGCCTGGCGCCCCTTCATGTAAGGCCACAGGGTGGGCTCGCGATCAGCCCGACGATTTTCTGATCTTCATGACGGCAAGGGTAGGTTAAAAAAACAAGCTGCAAAAGTCAAGTGCGAACGTGGAATAAAGCTTCTGCTAATGAAGGCTCGAAGCCTGAACCGCTTGTAAGGTGAAATATGGGCGCAACATCCGGAATCGAACCGGAAACCCGACGGCTTCTTTTAGGAAGCCCTCCACTCTACCATTGAGTTTATGTCGCGCGTGGAAACCACAGGGTGCAGGCAACCTGTTGTCAAGGAAATTCATTGCCGCCATTCTGAAATCGTTGTAGAACGTTATCGGTGGAAGAAGGAGAACATTCTATGACTGAGTTTGCTGTTGTGAAGGATGTTGCGATATGAAAACGGTTAACGATTACAAGCAGGCAGCAAAAAACTATGGCGAGCACTGGGACGTGGCGTTTCGGTGCTTTGTGGATGATTTTCGAGTTGCGTCTGATACCTCCGTGATTGCCGATCCTTTGTTGCCGGACTCCCCGCAAATTGACGCTCTGTTTGCTTCAACCATTGAGGCGTTATGCGACGAAAAGGGAATTGACCCTCCCGCATGGGTATGGTCTGTGCCGGGGTTGCAAGAGCCGTGGTTTGTTTGCGGGTTGGAAGGATACAAGGCTATGTTGATAGCAGAATCACCGGTACAGTTTCGGCGGCGGCTGGTTTTTGTCTCCAGAGATTTTTTAAGCAGGGTGTAAGGTGGGGCGGAAGAAAAATACCAGTTCAAATATGGCTAACGGAGGTGATAAAATGGAAACAACCACGGGCAGCACAATGATAGCAACACCGGCAGGGGCGTTCTTCGATATACCGCTTTCGCTCATCATCGTGGCGGGGCAGGTTCGCTCCCGGATTGACCAGGCGGGAGAGGCGTTTCTGGGACTCGTCGAGTCGATCCGTGAGAAAGGGGTTCTGGAGGCTATTGTTGTGACCCCGCGGGACGGCAAATACCTGCTGATTGCGGGTGAGAGGCGTTTTCTGGCCTGCCAAAAGCTGGGGCTGGCGACGATCCCGGCCCGGGTCATTGACGTGGTCTCGGGGCGGGACGAGATTCTCGCCCTGCAGTTGACGGAGAACCTCCAGCGCGCGGACCTCGATCCGATCGATACGGCCCAGGCGGTGGTCGAATACATCAAGGCCCGGCATGGGGATGAAGCGTTCGATATTGACGGGATTATGAACACGATGATCAGCCTGGAACGGGAGCCGGACCGGGTAAAAACAGAGATTGCCGACACTGTGTCGGCAATTCAGAAAGTATCAGGAAAATCGCTAAGATCACTCGAAAGAGGCTGTTCACTTTTGAAGCTCCCGGAGGAGATCCAAAACGCCCTTCGGGAAGGGTTGATCGGCGTTTCCCAGGGGTACATTTTTGCGGCCAACCTCGACAATTCTTTGCTGATGGAAATCTTCCAGAAGGCCATCGGGGAGGGGTTTACCAACGCCGCCCTGGAGAAGGAGTTCAAGAAGAAGCTGAAGCCGACAACGACACCGACGACGGTGAAAAAGAGATCCTTCTCGCTCTACCGGGGCAGTGTCCAGTCGGTTCGGACAGGCATTGCAGACCAGGTCGACGCTTTTCGGAAAAGCGACCTGGAGGCGCTGCTGACCGATCTCCGGGAGCTTGTCGCGCTGGTGGAGGGGAGGCTAAAAAGTGCTGAGGACTGAGGACTGAGTAAAACCATATCCCCGATAGAAGCACTCGGGGATGACAATGTTTTTACTCAGCACTTATTTGGGAGGTAGCCTTGTGAGCCCATTGGATATGCGAACCATCGTTGTTGGCTGTATGGTCACGAACGTCGTTTGTGTATGCTTTGTCGTGTTGCTGTGGCGGCAGAACAGAAACCGTTTCGGAGGCATGGCCTTTTGGGCGGTTGATTTTGTCTTCCAGGCGGTGGCGCTCTTCCTGATCGCCATGCGCGGAATCATCCCGGACTGGATCTCCATGGTTCTCTCCAACACCCTGGTCATTGTGGGGGCTATCCTGGGCTTCATGGGGCTTGAACGCTTTGCGGGGAAAAAAGGTCCGCAGATTCACAATTACACATTGGTGGTCCTTTTCATTTTCGTCCACAGCTATTTCGCCTTGGTTCAGCCCAACCTGCCAGCGAGAAATCTTAATTTAGCCGTGGCGTCGCTGCTGGTCTGCTTTCAATCGGTCTGGCTCGTGTGGCGCCGCGTCAATCCCGGTATGCGTTCCATGATCTTCGGGGTTGGTGTGGTGACCTTTCTCTACTGCCTGCTCAGTTCCGTCCGGATAGCCCATTTTTTCATTACGCCGCGTGTGGACGGCAATTACTTGCAGCCTGCCATTTTCGAGGCGCTGGTGCTCATGTCCCACCAAGTGCTCTTCATCCTGCTCACCTACAGCGTTGTCCTGATGGTAAACAAACGCCTGCTGATGGATATTGGTAGCCAGGAAGAAAAATTCTCCAAGGCCTTTCATTCCGCTCCTTATGCCATCACCCTCACTCGCCCGGTCGATGGCAAGATTATCGAAGTAAACGAATGCTTCTTCGCCATCACGGGCTATGACCGCGCCGAGGTTTTGGGGAGAAACACGATAGAATTGAATCTCTGGGAGCGTGAAGAGGATCGCGCTACTGTTGTCGACACCCTGTCAAGAACCGGAAATGTGCAGGGGATGGAGCTGCGGTTCCGGAAAAAATCCGGCGAGTTGCTGACGGGGATTTTCTCCGCCGAAATGCTCACGATTGGCGATGAAAAGATCATCCTCTCCAGCATCAGCGACATCACCGCCCGCAAGCAGGCGGAGGAGGCGGTACGCCAAAACAGGGAGACAGCCGATCGATTTGCAGAAGAAATGGCCATCATTGCAAAAATCGGGAGGGTGGTCGGCTCCACCCTGGATCTTAACCAGGTATTTGAGCTTGTCACCACCGAGACCCATAAACTGATCCCCTTTGACCGGTGTCTCGTCAATCTGAAGAAAACGCCGGAGGGCCAGTTTGTTGCCGCCTATGTTTCCGGAATTGCCAATCCCAGACGGAAAGAGGGGGATTTGTATCTCAGCCAGGGGTCGGCGACGGGTGTCGTCATGAATACACGCGCCGGCTTGCTCATCCAGCCGGATGATGCGGAGGAGATAAAGGATCTCTATCCCAATCTCTATGAAACCTTCAAGACGGGGCTGCGGTCGACGATGAGCGTCCCGCTGATTTCCATGGATGAAGTGATTGGTAGCATGAACTTCCGGTCCCAAAAGCTGAAGGCTTATACCGAGAAGGATCTTCAACTGGCGGAACAGATCGGGATGCAGGTTGCCGGAGCGATAGCCAATGCACAGATGTTCGACGATCTCAGCAGGACGGAAAAGTCTCTGCGGGAAAGCGAGAGGCGGTTCCGCGCCCTGGTCGAGCAGGCGGCGGTGGGGGTGGCCGAGATCGAAATGAGTACAGGGCGTTTCAGCACGGTGAACCGCCGTCTTTGCGAAATGGTCGGTAGAACGGAGGAGGAGATGCTGGCCACCACCTTCCATGCGATCACGCATCCGGAGGATCTCCACCTGCATGAGGAGCCAACGGCGCTTCTGTTGGCCGGGACGATCGCGCATTACGGCCTGGAGAAGCGCTATCTCCGGAAGGACGGGGAGACTGTCTGGGTGAATATCACGGCATCTCCTCTCTGGAAGCCGGGAGAAAACTCCGGGTTCAACATGATCGTGGTAGAGGAGATCACCGCCCGCAAGCAGGCGGAGGAAGAGAAGCAAAACCTGGAGGAGCGACTTCAGCGGTCTGAAAAGATGGAGGCTCTGGGAACCCTGGCAGGCGGCGTCGCCCATGATCTCAACAATGTCCTGGGCATTGTGGTCGGCTATGCGGAACTGATCCTGATGAATGAGGAAGAGTCAAGCCCGATCAAATCCCATCTCGTGAACATTATGAAAGGAGGCCTGAAGGCGGCCGCAATTGTGGATGATCTGCTGACCCTGGCCAGACGGGGGGTCTCCGGCCGAGAGGTTCTCAATCTGAACAAGATCATTGCCGATTGTCAGAATTCACCGGAGCTTGAGAAGCTGTTCTCCTACCATCCCTCCGTAAAGATCAAGACCGATCTTGAACAGAATCTGTCGAACATCTCCGGTTCTTCGGTACATCTCGTCAAGTCGCTCTACAATCTGATTTCCAATGCGAGCGAGGCGATGGCGAAAGGCGGCCTCCTGACCATCAGGACAAGCAACCAGTATCTGGACAAGCCGATTCATGGTTATGACCAGATCCGGGAGGGCGACTATGTTGTTCTTTCCGTCTCCGACACGGGCGAAGGGATACCTGCGGCCAATCTGAAGCGGATCTTCGAGCCTTTTTATACGAAGAAGGTCATGGGGAGAAGCGGCACCGGCCTGGGGTTGGCGGTAGTCTGGGGGACGGTGAAGGATCTTCACGGCTACATCAACGTAGAGAGCGAAGAAGGAAGAGGGAGCACCTTTACCCTCTATTTCCCGGTGACCCAGGAAGAGATCGCCGCTGAAGCTGTTTCTGTGGCAATTTCGGAATATATGGGTCAGGGTGAATCCATTCTTATTGTGGATGATGTGGAAGAGCAGCGCGATCTGGCGTCCAGCATCCTCAGGATGTTGAATTACACGGTATCGAGCGTCCCCAGCGGTGAAGAGGCGGTGGCGTACCTCAAAGAGCATCAGGTTGATCTCATCGTTCTGGACATGATCATGGACCCCGGCATGGATGGGCTGGATACCTACCGGAGCATCCTCACGATCCATCCGAAACAAAAGGCGATTATCGTGAGCGGCTTTTCGGAGTCGGAGCGGGTGAAAGCCGCCAGGGATCTCGGTGTGGGCGCCTATATGAGAAAGCCCTATATCAAAGAGAAAATGGGACTGGCCGTAAGAAAAGAACTTGATCGGGCAGGATCAACACGGGCGGCTGAATGAATACCACGACAGAGGAGCATCAGATGCAGGGTCCATCCGGAACAAGTCAAGGCAGGACGACAAGGAAATATCTTGATGGCTTCTGTTATCTATTTCTCCTCTGTGCTTTGTTGCTTCCAGCCGCCTGCACACAGGATGCTCCGCGGAAGGAAGCGCCGCGGGCTGTCAACGGCATTCTCGACCTGACCCAATGGGATTTCGTCGCCGACGGTCCGGTGAAACTCTCCGGCGAATGGGAGTTCTATTGGGAAAAGATTCTCAAACCGGAAGATGTCATTGCAGAGCATCGCCCGGAGGGCAGGACGCTGATCAAGGCGCCGGGGATGTGGAACGGCCACGAAATCGGTGGAAAGAAAATTTCGGGCAGCGGTTACGCCACCTATCGTTTGAAGGTGCTTCTCCGGCATCAAAAGAGGCCGATGGCTTTCAAGTTTCTCTCGATGGGAACTGCTTTCGATCTCCATGTCAACGGGAAGGAGTTGAGTTCGGCCGGCGTCGTTGGAACGACCCTTGAAACCATGTCCCCGGAGTGGCTGCCCCATATCGCGGGCTACACCCCGGAAGGCGATCAGATGGATCTCCTTCTCCATCTCTCCAACTTCAATCACAGAAAGGGCGGCGCGGTCGAGGTCATTCAATTCGGTATGGAAAAGGATATCCGGGAAATGAGGGAAAAAGGCCTGGCCTTTGACCTTTTCCTGTGCGGCAGCATATTTATCATGGCCCTTTACCACTTTGTCCTTTTCCTTCTAAGAAGAAGGGATCGGGCGCCGCTTTATTTGGGTATTTTCTGTCTGTTCATTGCCGTTTACGGGTTGCTCTCCGGAGAGCGATATTTCGCCCAGATCTTCCCGGGCGCCAGTTGGGAATTCAGGGTCAGGCTCACAAACTTTACCTCTTTTATGAGCGTCCCTGTTTTTCTTTCATTCATTCATTCCCTCTTTCCCCATGAATTCAAAAGGGTCTTTCTGAACGTCCTTGGTCTTTCCCTGATCCTCCTGGCCTGCATGGTGCTTCTGACGCCTGCGAGGGTCTATTCTCATCTTATCCCCGTTTTTCATGTCATGACCCTCCTCGGCGGTCTTTATACCATCTATGTCCTTGTCGTCGCGTTCACCCGCAAACGCGAGGGAGCTTTCATCCTCCTTCTGGGGACTTGTGCGATTGTTCTCACGATGGTTAATGATGTCCTTTACGACAACTCGATCATCAGAACCGGGCAGTTCATTGATCTTGGTATTTTTGTCTTTATTTTTTCCCAGTCCGTTCTCCTCTCTTCCCGATTTTCAAAGGCATTTGAGACCGTCGAAAGTCAGACCGAGGAATTGATGAGAACCAATATCGCCTTCAAACAAGAAATCGAGATGCGCAAGAAGATGGAGGAGGCGCTGAAAGTGAGCGAGGGGAAGTATCGCCTGCTCGCTGAAAATGCGACCGATGTGATCTGGACCTTTAATTTTGAGTCCATGCGGTACACCTATGTGAGCCCTTCGGTACTGCAAACTCGTGGATATACACCTCAAGAAGCCCTTGAATTGACCCTGGAGCAGACACTGACCTCTGAATCGCTGAAGCTGGCGATGGAAACCCTGCAGGAAGAATTGAACAAGGAGACACAGGAAGGCGTTGATCCAAAGAGGTCCAGAACCCTGGAACTGCAACAACGCTGCAAAGACGGCACTTACCAGTGGTCAGAGATTACCACCTCCTTCATCCGGAACGCCGAAGGTCGGCCTGTTGATATTTTGGGCGTTACCCGGAATATCGCCGACCGCAAACGGGCGGAGGAGGCGCTGCGGGAGAGTGAGGAGCGGCTGCGGGATATCGCATTCAGCATCGCCGACTGGGTGTGGGAGGTGGACGAGAATGGCGTCTATACCTACAGCTCCCAGAAGGGCTTTGACTATTTTGGGCCATCCCGCGAAGACATCATCGGGAAGAGGCCGTTCGATTTTATGCCGCCGGAAGAGGCAACGAGGGTAGCGGAGATATTCTCTGAAATCGTGGTAAAAAAGGCGCCCATGAAGGATCTGGAAAATTGGACGATCGGGAGGAACGGCGAATTGCTCTGTTTCCTCACCAATGGTGTGCCCATACTGGACAAAGAGGGGAATCTCAAAGGTTACCGTGGCGTGGACAAGGACATTACCGAACGTAAACGGGTCGAAGATGAGTTGCGGAAAACAAACCACCGCCTTGAAGAAGCGACCGCCAATGCCAACCAGATGGCCGCCCAGGCGGAGAACGCCAACAAAGCCAAGAGTGAGTTTTTGGCCAACATGAGCCACGAGATCCGCACGCCCATGAACGGGGTGATCGGCATGATTGGCCTGTTGCTGGACACCGATCTGGACACGGATCAGCGACACTACGCCGAAACCGTGCGGAACAGCGGAGAATTGCTGCTGGCGCTCCTCAACGACATCCTGGACTCATCGAAGATCGAGGCGGGCAAGCTCGATCTGGAAATCGTGGATTTCGACCTGCGCGCCATGTTGGACGACTTTGCCGCCCTGCTGGCCTTGCGGGCCCACGACAAGGGGCTGGAATTCATCTGCGCCGCCGCGCCGGACGTCCCCACCCATCTTCGCGGCGACCCCGGCCGTCTGCGCCAGATACTCACCAACCTGACAGGCAACGCCGTGAAATTTACCAACAAAGGCGAGATCGCCGTGCGGGTGAGCCTGGTGTCGGAAACGGATAACGAAACCTTGATCCG
>CAIUXU010000314.1 GCA_903903205.1 uncultured Syntrophobacterales bacterium | reverse complement strand
CTACCCCGCCCTGCTCAAGGGGTTCTGGGTGAGTCTCCAACTCATTGCCCCCTCTGCGCTCTGCGGTCTCGTGATCGGGATCATGGTCGGGGTGCTCCGCATCTACGGAAACCGGCCCGTCATGGCGGTTGCTAACATTTTTGTAACCATTTTCCGGGGGATTCCGCTCGTCGTCCAGCTCTTCATCTGGTACTTCGGCCTCCCCCACATCGGGATCTACCTGAGCCCTTTTTTGGCCTCTGTCCTGGGCTTTTCCCTCTGCAGCGGCGCATACCACTCTGAATATATCCGGGGTGCGCTGCTGTCGATCAAACGGGGACAGATGCTGGCCGCCCAGTCCCTCGGTTTCAGCAAGATCCGGATGATCATCTTCATCATCCTCCCGCAGGCAATCCGGCGGGCGCTCCCCGGCTGCGGGAATGAGATCATCTACCTGATCAAGTATTCCTCTCTCGCCTACATGATCACCTGCATCGAGCTGACCGGTCAGGGGAAGATCCTTGCTTCGAACTCCTTCAAATACACGGAGGTTTTTCTGATGATCGGTGCATGCTACCTGGTTTTGACTTCGGTTGCGAGCATCATCCTCGACCGCGTGGAGGAGCGCCTGCGCATCCCCGGCTTCGAGCGCCAGCGAACCTGAGGATATGAATATGCCTATCCAGGTTGCCTGCGCGATCATCGAGCGGGATGGCCTCGTCCTGGCCGCACAGCGGGGTGCATCCATGCGCATGCCGCTCCAATGGGAGTTTCCCGGCGGGAAGATCGAGCCGGGGGAGGGCGCAGAGGCGTGTCTCCACAGGGAGCTTATGGAGGAGATGGGCCTGCGCGTGGTCGTGAAATGGGCGATGCCGCCCTCGACGCACTCTTACCCGACCTTCATGGTCAAACTTTACCCCTTTGTCTGCGCGATTCACTCCGGACTGATGACGCTAAACGAGCACCATGCCGTCGTCTGGCTCAAACCGGATGACCTCCCGACCCTCGACTGGGTCGAAGCCGATCTGGCGGTTGTGGAGGCGTATCGGGAGCTCTCTCTCGAACATTAGGCTTGGGCCGAGACCCGCAACCGGGCGGCCAACGCTGATGCTCTCGTCAAAAGTCGAAAATACCCAGAAATCGTCATTCCGGTGAAAACCGGAATCCAGAGAATTCAGAATTTTGCATAAACACTGGACACCGGTTTTCACCGGTGTGACGACTTTTGACGAGGCCTTCAACGGTGGTAAGGTTACGGCGCGAAAATGGCCGGAGGTGTCGCTGCCGCTATGACGCAATCCTGGCTGCGCGGTCTAACTTTATACGCCTGCTTTCCCGTAGTTTTTCATAATTCCGGCAACATAGGAGCGCGTCTCCGCAGGCAGGGTTCCGGTGCTGCGCTCCAGGTTCCCCATGCCCCAGTTGTAGGCGGCCAAGGCTTGCCGCACGTCGCCATGATACCTCTCCAGAAGGCTTTTGAGGTAGCGGGCGCCCGCCATGACATTCTGTTCCGGGTCGTAGGCATTGCTCACGCCCAGCTCCCGGGCCGTGGCCGGCATGAGCTGCATGAGCCCCATGGCGCCTTTCGGCGAAGTGGCGTTTGCATCGAAATTACTCTCGGCCCGGATGACCGAACGGATGAGGTCCTTGTCCACGCCATAGGTCGCAGCCGCCTTGTCGATGACGGTGTCCAGCTCGACATGGGCAGGAACTGTGACCTGCGGCGGATCGGTGTGTCGGTTTTTTGACGCTTCCGGCTGGAGGCCCTGGATATTGTGCATACGGTACATGAAATCAAGCTCGCCCCCGGTTCCTTCACCCTCATCGCCCGTCAGCGCGCTCATGACCGTCTGGTTCATCCGGATTTTGGCAAGGTCCAGCAGGAGAGAAATATTTTCCTTTTTGATATTCGGATCCTGGCCTGCAGATCCCTTTTGCATGACCTCTTCCAGGAGCTGGGAAAAACCGTTCTGGTCGCCACGGGATCTCTGTGCGGATTGAGCAGCGCCGCCAGAAATCCCCGGGACCAATCTTGCTATCATCTCTTCTGACATAACCTTCATTCTGATCCTCCCTTGTCCCTGCCGACGATATATACAAGGTTCATGCCAATCGTTTATTGCTGATGGCCGGAAGCGGCCTGACCGCTCAACTGACCGCAGGCGGCGAGGATGTCCCTGCCGCGACTTGCGCGGAGGATGGCGGTGTAGTGGTGGTCCAGGAGGATCTGTTGAAAGGCCGAGACAGCCACCGGGGTTGGGGTCCGGTAGGGGGCGCCCGGAAACTCGTTGAAGGCGATGAGGTTCAGCTTGCAGCGGATGCCGCGGAGCAAACGGG
>CAIUXU010000313.1 GCA_903903205.1 uncultured Syntrophobacterales bacterium | reverse complement strand
GCTCTTCCTGGAGGCGCTCACCAAACTGGTTCTGCTCGAAAGGGAGTGGATTCCGCGCGGCAGCGGAACCTCCGCCTATATCCGGCCGACGATGATCGCAACGGAACCGGCCCTGGGGGTGCACCCGGCGCATGAGTACCTTTTCTTCATCATCATGGGACCGGTCGGGACCTACTACCCTGAGGGGTTCAGCCCGACCAAAATCTACGTCACCGAGGAGTACTGCCGCTCCGTCCCCGGTGGAACCGGCCACTGCAAGGCCGGCGGCAACTATGCGGCAAGCCTCTACGCAAACGAAATCGCGCGGAATATGGGTTACACACAAGTTCTGTGGCTTGACGCGGTCGAACGGAAATACGTGGAGGAGGTGGGGACAAGCAACATGTTCTTCGTGATCGGCGACGAGCTGATCACCGCCCCGCTGACAGGATCAATCCTGCCCGGCATAACCCGCGACTCGGTCATCCGCCTTGCGAAGAGCTGGGGAATGGCGGTTTCGGAAAGACGCCTCTCTATGGATGAAGTCATGGCGGCGATCGGGAGCGGCGCCCTGCAAGAGGCCTTTGCCTCGGGAACAGCGGCCATCGTCTCCCCCGTCGGCCAGATTTACTACCGCGAAAAAGAGCACCCCATCGGCGGCGGAAAGACAGGTCCGCTTACGGAAAGGCTCTACAACGAGATCCTGCAGATCCAGTACGGAATGAAGGATGACCCCTTTGGATGGAGCATGAAAATCGCGGATTGACCGGTGGTCAATCCAATATTTCCCTTGATCCGGTGACTTGGGGGGGGAATCCACAGAGAAGTGGAAAGAGCTGTTGGCAAGGCTGTTGATAAGTATCGTAACTCTTCAAATGTCACGATTTTCTACCGAATTGTACAAGGTATAGGCAATATAGATGACCATCAATTTCAGTAGCTTACAAAAGCGTGACGCCATCCATGCCATTTGGCACACTTTATTGCGGAGTTATAAACCTTTGGAAAATTTTGTGCCGTTTTCGCACTTCCAGCCAGATCTATTTCCCCCCCGGAAAAACCACATCCCGACTGCGTGGAAAGTCGTAATTCTCTTCTGGATCGCAATCGGGTTTTACCAAACCCCGGCAGTCTGCGCGGAACCCCTCTCGCTGGAGCGACTGGCCGCAAAGACCCAGGATATCTACGAAAAGACGACGGATCTGAAGGCCCACTTCATTCAGGAGGTGACCATCAAATCGATGAAAAAGACCGAGCAGGAGGAGGGGACGGTCTGGATCAAGAACCCGAAGATGATGCTGTGGGATTACACGAAACCGAAAGAGAAAAAGCTGGTCATCAACGCCAAAAAAGCTAGGCTTTATGTCGCCGAGGACAAGATGGTTTATGTTCAGAACTCCGACGATGTGTACCGGTCGCGAATGGCCGTCAAATTCCTCTCCGGCATCGGCAAACTCTCCGAAGACTTTCAGCTCCGTTTTTCGAAGGAGAATCCGACCGATGAAGAGGGAAATTACCTCCTTACCCTGACCGCAAAGGAAAAAGGAAGTGGCATCGACCGGCTCCATTTGACCGTGGACGGAAGAACTTTCCAGATCATCCAGTGCCGCTTCGCCGACGATTACGGGAACACCACTCGCCTTCGTTTTAGCGATATCCGCACAAACACAGGCGTCCCCGACAAATTCTTCACCTTCAGCACGCCCGCCGGCGTCGAAGTTGTTAACATGCCGCAGTAGATCTTCGATTTGCGGGGACATGATGCCGCATCGTGTCCCCGTAAACAGCATGATGCCGGCCGTGAGCCGGTCGAACGGTGTCCCCACCGAAAGACTCACCAGATTCGTAAAACGATGGAGAAAATATCATGATTCGAATCGACTTGCGGGAAACCGGTTCTCCGGACGACAGCCGGGAGTGGCTCGAGACCGACGGCCGGGGGGGGTATGCATCAAGTACGCTAGCAAATCTTCACACACGGCGCTACCACGGCCTGCTCGTAGCCAACCTCCAAGATCCCGAAGGCCGACATCTCCTCCTCTCCAAACTGGAGGACTCCCTTCTTGTGGATGGGAAAGAGCATTTTTTCAGTTCGCACCGCTTTCCAGGCCTCCTCTTTCCGCCGGACCAGCCGGTTCTGGATGGGTTCCTGCTCGACTTCTGCCTCAGATTCACCAGCCGGGCGGGTAAAATCCCCGTGAAAAAATCGATCCTGATGCCCCGCGGGCAAGAGACCCTGCTCGTCCGTTACGACCTGGACCGGTGCCCACGAGGCGGCATCCTCCGCCTGAAACCCCTCCTCGCCTTCCGGGGATATCACAAACTTGCCCACGAAAACACTTTCCTCGGCGGCCGGGCGGAAAAGATCGAAAACGGTTTCCGGATCGAACCCTACGCAGGCATGCCCTCCCTTGTCATCCAAACCTCCCGGGCATCAAGCTTCACCCCCTCTCCATGCTGGTACAACCGTTTTCAATACACAGAGGAGCGAGAACGGGGATTTGACTGGGAGGAGGATCTCTTCCTGCCGGGCATCATCGAAGTTCCGGTAGAGAGAAAATGTACGGTGATCCTCTCTGTTTACGTAACGAATGGGGACATGATGCCCCATCGTGTCCCCACCATGATGCCCCATCGTGTCCCCACCATGATGCTGCATCGTGTCCCCACCACCTCTCCGCATCGTGTCCCCGTAAATCCCAACAGTTCTGGCGCCGTCTGGCAGACTGAAGCCGTTCGGCGCGGTCATGACCGGACGGCAGACGAAAGAGAAGCCCTCGGATTCACAGGGGAAGATCAGGAGCATCTTCTTGCCCTCCTCCGCGCAGCGAGGTCGTTTCTGATTATCACCCCGTCGGGAAAGCCGGCCATCATCGCCGGCTATCCCTGGTTCGGGAGCTGGGGGCGGGACACGCTGATCTCACTGCCCGGCCTCTGCTTCTCCACCGGCCGGATTGCGGAAGGGATCGAGATCCTGACGGAGATCGGCCGACACGAACGGGACGGCTTCCTGCCCAATTATTTCTCCGCGGACGGCAAACCCGAGGCGTACAACACTGTGGACAGCTCGCTCTGGTATTTCTGGGCGGTCCAGCAACTGGCGACACGGTGCGACAAGTCACTGATCCGCGACCGTTTCTGGCCGGTCATGAAGAAGATCATTCGTTCATTCATGGACGGAACGTGTTACGGAACCGGCATGGACGCCCGTGGTCTTCTCCATGCGGGCGATGGACAAAACGCGTTGACCTGGATGGACGCGACGGTCGGCGAGATCCCGGTCACCCCCCGGCATGGCTATCCGGTGGAGATCAACGCCCTCTGGTACAACGCCCTCTGCTTCGCCCGCGACCTGGCGGCAGAATTCGGCGAAGAACCGTTATTCGACACTGATATCATTCCGCTTTTACGAAGTTCGTTCAAGGTTTTCTGGCATCAACATCATGATTCCGCATCCGGTCCCCAGGGCTACCTTGGCGACGTCCTCCGCGACGGAGTCCTGGATACTGCCGTACGCCCGAACCAGATCTTCGCCGTCTCCCTCCCCTTCTCACCCCTCGACACCGCAGAACAGGCCGCCGTTGTCCGGGCCGTTCGCGAACAGCTCCTCACCCCCTGCGGTCTCCGTACACTTTCACCCAACGATCCTGCCTACATAGGAAGTTATAAGGGAGGCCCCGCCGAACGTGACGGCGCCTACCACCAGGGAACCGTATGGCCCTGGCTGCTCGGCGCATTTGGCGAAGCCGCCCTCCGCGTTGCCGCTGACCCGAAACAGGAAAAGGAAAACATCCGCCAGTACCTCCGGACGTTTCTCCGCAGTCACCTCCTCGAAGCAGGAATCGGTAGCGTTTCCGAAGTCTTCGACGGGAATGCCCCACACCGGCCGGGCGGCTGCATCGCCCAAGCCTGGAGTGTCGCCGAACTGATCCGCCTTTACATGCTCCTGAAAGACCGGTGAGAACCGACTGCTGCCAAATATTGTAACCGAAAACGGAGGGGAGAAAATGAAG
>CAIUXU010000312.1 GCA_903903205.1 uncultured Syntrophobacterales bacterium | reverse complement strand
TGGTTGTTCCTCCATCTGAAAAAATGGCTGGAAAAGGCGGTCATCGATTATGGTATGATCGCTGAAGGTGACAGGGTTCTCGTCGGCGTCTCCGGCGGGATGGACAGCATGGTGCTGCTCGACCTGCTCAACTCTCCAATGATCTATGTCCCGCAGTTTTCGCTTACGGCCGTCCACATCGATCACGGATTCGACCCGGACTGCGTCGGCAGTGGGATTCTCGCGCGGTATCTGCAGGCGGGAGGGTATGATTTCGTGATGGAGAAGACCGGAATCGGTCCCCTTTCCCATAGCAACTATAACCGGAAGAATCCCTGTTTTCTCTGCTCACGCCTCCGGCGAAAGCAGATTTTCGAGATTGCGGCTGAGCGGGGCTGCAACAAGATTGCCTTCGCCCACCACCGGGATGACATCGTCGAGACCCTGCTGATCAACCTCTTCTACGGACGGGAGATCAGCACGATGCTGCCGGATCAACCCATCTTCGAGGGGAAACTCCATATCATCCGGCCGCTGGCCTATCTCCGGGAGGGGCTGGTGAAGAGGTATGCGAAGGAGCAGGGTTTCCCCGTCATCGAAAACAGTTGTCCGACAAGTCGGACATCGAAGCGGCGCCGAGTTAAGGATCTGCTCGACGAGTTGGAAAAGGAGAACCCCCGAATCCGGGACAACATCTGGATGGCGATGGGGCATGTGAAAACCGATTATCTCCCGGTGAAGCTTGGCCAACACTGATTGAGAATTCCGCGGGTATGATTCTTTCTCAAGAACATGCGTGGAATCTGTAAGAGGAAGGCCGTACGCGGTCCGCAGTTTACTTGCCGGATTGGAAAGGATCCCAGTCAAAGCCAAACCCCTCGCTGTTCAGCGGGATTTTATATTGCCGCCGTTCATCGTATGAGGGGTAGCGGCGGCCGCCTCCCTCCTCTGGATGCATGGAGACAGGAAAGTGGGGAGCGATCAGGTTGTGTTTTCGCGCCTCCTCCGTGAGCCAGGCTCGGTCATCCGGGTGGGCGATGGAAATCAGCGCTGAAGCACGTTCGTAGCCTGAGAGCCCCCGCAGATTGACGATCCCGTATTCGGTGCAGACGTAATGGGCGAATTGGGCGGGGAGATCCACTGTCGAACCCTCGGGCAGGAAGGGGACGATCCGTGATCTGCCATTCTTTCCCCGGCTGGTCATCGTAGCAACTCCCCGGCCGCCGCGTGACTGGCCAGCAAAGAGCATGAAGTGGAAGTAGCCTCCCGTGCTGGAGACGGGCCGTTTTTCATAGAAGCCGCAGCACTGCTGGCCGAGAAGATCGACGGCCATGCAGTTGTCGATGGCAACCATGTTGTCAATCCGGGTGAGGATCTGGAGGTTGTTCGTGTAGCCCGCGTCATAGACTGCCAAATGCTGGTTGTGGTGGATCGTGTCGTAGTACCACTGGGGGTCGAACGGAAAGGCGAAGGTATAGACGCTGCGTCCCCTGTCGAGATTTTTGTAGGCGTTGGTGACCTGACCCGACTCGATCATCTTGATAAGCCCATAGTTGAGCATTTCCGTATGAATGCCGAGATCTTTGAAGCCGGCGTCAGCCATCGCGGCGACGCAAGCCGAGGGCAGCGAGCCGATTCCGAGTTGGATGACGTCCCGGTCGCGCATGAGGGTCATCGTATGCTGGGCGATAGCTGCCTCCTCGGGGGTCGGTTTGATTCCTTGTTCGTTGATCTTCGGCCAGGCGTATTTTGCGCAATCCACCTCCACCCAGTAGTCGATTTCGTCGATGTGGATCGTGTTAAAGCGGCCCCCCTCCGCCCAGGGGTAGTCGGAGCGGACCTCGAAGACGATCTTCTTGGCCGTCTGCTTGTAGACGTTGCAGTTGCTTGTCCCATAGGACATATTGAAGAACCCGTGCGTATCGGGCGCCGTCGCGGCGTTGAACCACCAGTCCAGACGCCGTTGCTCGCGGACCGCATCGGTGAAGCGGTAATGGTGGGCCCAGATCCCGTAGGCCCAGCCCCACTGGGCCCAGTCGCTTACGCCGTGCATATCCCGCGATTTACGGTTCCATGGGAAGAAATAGTAGGAATGGATGCAGTGGAACTGCTCCAGGGGATCGATCTCCCGTAATTCCGGGTGCGAATAGGCCATACCGTACAGCCAGAACTCGATATCCTTGATCTGCCCCGGACCGGAACCAAGCCTTTTGGCCACAGCTTCGGTGCAAACCGTCGAATCACCTCCTACGCTACCGTGATTGATCCAATCCCCCGATTTAACCATATCGGCGATCTGCTCAGGCGTTCGCTTCTTGTCACGTATCTTCTGTTGTATCGGTGTTGTCATGCCTACTGTTTCCCTTCTGTGCTTTTTTATATTGCGTATTAAACCCGCCGTTGCAAATCTGCGACTGGCGGAGAAATCATAAAAAACTGTCTCTAATAATCGATATCAGGAAACCTGACAAGGGAAAAATGATCGCATGGTTGAAAATGCAGTTACATCCGGATAGGGTAGAGCAAGGTGGTGCAGCCTTCACCGAGAATGCACACGACGAATGTCACGCCGGACTTGAATCGGTATCAGGAGCGCACTGAACCCCACTTTTACCGATATGACGAATGGTGATGATAAAAATATTTGACATAACAACAGAATTTGCCTATATTCCCGCCGTCGGTGAGCAAATTCTTATCAAACAGGGATCATTCCGACCGATGAGACGCGTCACCCGTTGTTGGCTGCCCGTCTCAGTTTTTATCCCGCAAGGAAGCACTAACCCTCCTGGGGATATTGAGATGGCATTGATCGTTTTAGGAATCTGGTTAGTCAAAGAAAGGGGTCGAAGATGAAGCAGCGAGGCAAAACGAACCGGTTAAGGGCAGCTCTGAAGAGAAAAAGTGTCAAGAAAAACCTGAGAAAATCGAGTGGAGAGCGGAAGCACGCTTAACGGGAATCGAATCCATTAAGACTTCAAAAACGGGATAGAAAAATCTCCAAGCCTTTCGGCCATTAAGATGAAACTTCCTGGTCTCTCCGTGGAGTTCATGGCATAGGGCATGTCAGGTGGCATCGGGGTTCGGCGCAGGCAACTGAAAGAAAAAAAGTGAGACCACGGGAAATAACTTTGTGACAGAGGGACATGTTTCCATCATTGTGCCTGCCTCCTGCTCTTAAAAAAAAGAAGCCGGAGGAGGTTGTATAAATGACGAGATGGACCGGGAAGAAGCTTGGATTGGCCCTCGGGGGCGGGGGAGTTCGCGGCTTCTGCCACATCGGTGTGCTCAAAGTCCTGGAACAGGAGGAGATCACGATCGATCTCATCGTGGGGACGAGCGCAGGGGCTTTGATCGGCGGCGCCTATGCGGCAGGCGCCTCGCCGCGGGAGATCCACCGCAGGGTTGACGCCTACATCCGGAGCCCGCAATTTCAATCCTCCACCCTCCGGGAGATTGGGCTCACGATGAGCCCCGCGGAACGGACCTTTTGGGAAAAGACCAGAAATTCCGTCCGGCAACAATACTTCATGCTTAGCGCCTTTTTCAAGCCGGCGATTTTTGCACTGGAGGATTTCGAAGCCCTCATCGATTACTTTATCCCCGATATCGATATTCGGGAGACAAAAATCCCGTTTTGTGCGGTGGCGACGGATCTCATCACAGGAAAACAGATCGCCATCTCGGAAGGTTCACTGCGGAAAGCCGTGCTGGCGAGTTGCGCTGTTCCCGGCGCGGTCGATCCGGTTCACCTGGGGGATTGGCTGCTTGCGGACGGTGGGATTACGAGTCTGGTTCCCGTTCTGGCTGCTCGTGAAGCCGGCGCTGATGCGGTGATCGCCGTGGTCGTGGACCGGGAAAAACAGGTTGCCGGGGAATTTGAAACTGCGCAGGAGGTATTCAACCGGGCCGGAGACATTACATCCGACAAACTGGTGGAGTTGGAACTGCTGCAGGCCGATGTCGTGATCCACCCCCGGATTGGAGATCTTCACTGGAGCGATTTTTCTCACGCGAAAGGTCTGATCCAGGAGGGAGAAACCGCCGCGCGGCTTGCCCTCGGAGAGATCCAGGAGGCGATTCCCGTCTATAATAAATTGCTGCACATCATCCGGAAATTCACCTTAGGGGAGCCGTAGAATAGCGTTTATCCATCAGTCGGCCTTGACCTGCGCGATCCATTTCTGCATCCGGGTCTGTTCGTTTTCCCACCCGTCGGCAAGCCTGAGGTCCAAGAACGTAAGGAACAGTTGATCGATCAGGCTGGCCGCCTTTTCGATCAGGTAGATTCGCTCAAGGATCTGCCCCTCCCTGTCTGCCTCTCCCCCTTCACTTTCCGCGACGGAGGGTAGTTTTACGGACTGGAAATGGAAGCGGTCCGCCTTGAAGGTAAATTCCCACTCCGCCTTGTCGTGGGC
>CAIUXU010000311.1 GCA_903903205.1 uncultured Syntrophobacterales bacterium | reverse complement strand
TCGGGACTTCCTGGCCCGTAACGAAGGGAGCTTGCTTGCCGAGCGGTTGCGCGGAGACTGGTTGCTCGCGCTGGGCAAGCGGGAACAGTGGGGGATTTTCCGGGAAGAGTATCCTGCGCTTGTCAAAGCCAATTCGGATGTCGTCTGTTATGCGCTTCAGGAACGCTGGCAAAGGCAGGACACCTCCGTCTTGGTCGAGGTCAAATCCCTCTTCATGACGCCGCGGGCGCTGCCCGCAGGCTGTGCGCCGGTGGTGGATGCGATGCTGCTCTCCGGGGAGCTTACGCCGCGGGATCTGCGTGACCGCTTTCGGCTTTTCGTCCAGGCCAACCTCATGGCCGAGGCCCGGCGGGCCGCCGAACGGATGCCTTTGAATCAAGCCCCTGCCTCGGTTCAGATCGAAAACGCCGCAGGGGCGCCGACCAGATTTCTGGAGCGACCCGACGCAGACCTGAACACGGCGATCGGACGCGAGCTTGCGATTGTTGCGCTCACGCGTCTCGTTCGGACCGATACGCTGGGTGCGGTAAGCTTCTGGAACGACAGGATGCGGGAGCGCTTTCCGCTTGAGGACCAGCAGTACGTCTGGGCGATGCTTGCCACCAGCGGCGCGCTCCATCACCTCCCGGAGGCCGTCGATTGGTTCAGAAAAGCCGGGGAGACGCCGCTTTCAGACGAGAAACTTGCCTGGCGCGCACGTATTGCGCTCCGCCAAGGAAACTGGCCGGAGGTGAAAATCGCGATCGAGCGAATGTCGCCGGCCGAGCGGAATGAACCGGCCTGGATCTACTGGCTGGGACGGTCCCTGATTGCACTTGGGGCACAGGAAGGCGGGCTGGCGCTTTTTGGTCGCATCTCCAGCGAACATCATTTTTACGGTCGGCTGGCCGCGGAAGAGCTGGGAATGCCTTTGCAGATTCCGAAGAAGGCGGCGGCGCCCACACGGGAAGAGCTCGCCGAGGTTGCCGCCCTGGGCGGCGTCCAGCGGTCGCTGGCGCTTTACAGGCTCGGCCTGCGGACCGAGGCCTCGGCCGAATGGTCGTGGACCGTCCGCAAGATGAATGACCGATCATTGCTGGCCGCCGCAGAGTTGGCGAAAGCTAACGGGATCTGGGATCGCGCCATCAGCACGGCCGACCGGACGGTTGCTGAGCATGATTTCACGTTGCGCTACTCTGCACCTTACGGCAATGTGCTCTCGAAGCAGGCGCGCGCCAGAAAGCTCGAGGAGTCGCTGGTTTTCGGGCTGGTTCGTCAAGAGAGCCGCTTCATCGCCAATGCCAAATCCTCGGCGGGCGCATCGGGATTGATGCAGTTGATGCCGGAGACGGCGCGGCGGATTGTAAAGAAAATCGGCATGAAGGGTTTTAACAAGTCTCACCTGGGACGGCCGGAGGTGAACGCCACGCTCGGCGCCTACTATCTGCGGCACGTGCTGGATGAATTTGGCGGCAGCCCGGTTCTGGCCGCGGCCGCTTACAATGCCGGTCCGGGCCGTGCACGCCGGTGGCGCGACTCAAAACCGCTCGAGGGGGCGATTTACATTGAGTCGATTCCGTTTACCGAGACACGCCAGTACGTGAAGAAGGTAATGGCGAATACCGTCTATTACGCCGCCGTCATGGGCGGGGATCAACGTTCGCTGAAGTCACGCCTGGGTACGATTGCAGGGGCAACGGCCATGAAGGGCGATTCAGACGAATAAAAATAACACAGGAGGTTTTTTACATGGCAAAAATGACAGAACTGGAGATGTTGCAGGCGCTAAAGGATTTTGACACCCCGTCCATCACCAACGTGGTGGCCACCTATCCCGCGAACCCTCTCTGTCTGGGGCTCTACAACCCCTGGACCGAGAACTGGTACACCGACCAGACGATTCGCTGCATGTACCCCGAGCTTGGACGAACCGTGGGTTATGCGGTCACCTGCGTCTATGGATTGCCTGACCCGGGTTTCAACCGGCTCACCTTCATGGATGTCATCGATGCGCTCGACGCCTCCCCGAAGCCGACGATCCTGATCCTGCAGCAGAAGTTCCCACCCGAGATTGCGGGAAAGGTGGGTTTGTCCGGCGGCAACATGACCTCGGCGATGAAGGCGGTGGGTTGTCTGGGACTAATCTCCAACGGCCCTTCGCGCGATCTGGATGAGATCCGCCCGATGAAGTTTCAGTGCATGCTGACCGGCGTCTCTGCGGGGCACGGCGGCATGGCAGTCTATGCGGTCAACGTGCCGGTATCGGTGGGCGGAATGGACGTCTGTCCGGGCGAGATCATCCACATGGACGAAGACGGCGCAGTCAAGTTTCCGGCGAACAAGCTCGAAGCGGTGCTAACCAACGTGCAGGCCCTGCAGAAAGAAGAGGCCGACCGAATGGGCCGGCTGCAAAAGGCGACTACCGCCGCAGAGGTGCGGGCCGTTTTTGCCGGGCAATCCTACGCAAAAAAATAGCGCCCGAACGGGAATTTTTTTGGGGACACCTTGCCGCAAGGTGTCCCCAAACGTTTGCTGCTGGTCTTTCATCAGAACTGCTGGATCACCCTTTTTCAG
>CAIUXU010000310.1 GCA_903903205.1 uncultured Syntrophobacterales bacterium | reverse complement strand
TCGGCGTAAGCGAGGAGTTTTGCATGATCGAGGCCATCCATGGAAAAGCGCTCCGCGACAACAGGCACGCCTTTGAGACCGAATTCAGCAAGCAGCGCTCGATAGGCCGTGGCCGAAAGATAGCGTTGCCGCGTGAGGTCGAAAATGTTGAAGATGAAGATATCCTGCCCTTTCAGAGCGTAAACGTTCGACTGGATGCCGTTTCCGAGAACCTCCCCTTGCAGGGCGAGATAGCTTCCCGTCCGGGCGTAGCAGGCGCGCAGTTTCGCCTCGATCTCATATTGCCGGGCAAGTTTCCAGAAGGTCTGCTCGGGGGTCTCGCGGAATTCCCAATTCCTTCCGCAAACATGGAAGCCCCCCTCGTCGAGGATAAACGAACCCGATGTGCCGTCAACCTTCTCCGTGACGAAGAAAGAGATGCCTGAAAAAGTGGCAAGATCAAGATTTTGCACGCGTTCCTCGTCTGTTTTCGGCACACTGCCGGGGTAGGCGCCGACGACCTCACCGGCGATGGATGCCGGGATCGGCGGCTCGTACAGGGTGATTCCGAGAATTTCGGTCACATCGTCGCCATCGGCATATTCCCCGGCCGGCAGCGCCTCATCGATCTTGAAGACAATTCCCTGCGACACCGCGCCGCGAAACTTTTTGGTCCGCAGGCGAAACTTGTCCTGCCGCAAAAATTCGTACTGCGGCCTATCGGGAAAAACCGAATCGATCTCGCAATAGACCACGGGCATTCCCGGCCTGATCTCCTGCGCCTTTTTCACCACGACCTGCCAGCCGCCGAAGACCGCAAGCTCGATCGCATCGGCCCCTTCGATCAGCCGAATCTCGCCAACCTTCCGAATTGTTGCAAGTTTTCTCATAATTCCCCTTTCTCAAAGATGCATCACGGGTGGATAACCATGTCCCCTGTCTTATCGTAATGCCTGATTTGCTCTTGCTTTTCCGTTATTTGTTCAGAACAAACCGTGTCTTTCCCGCACTTTTTCCCCTGGTACATGAGCTGGTCAACCCGGTGAACGAAGGCCTTCATCTCTTCCTGCGGCTTGTATTGCGCAAGACCGATGCTCACCGTCTTATAAACGTCCTGACCCGGCACTGGGGTGAAAATCTCCTTTTTGAACTCCATCCGGATTCTTTCCGCTGTAACGGCGGCATCCGTGCTTGTTGTCATCGGGAGGAGGATGGTGAATTCTTCGCCGCCATAACGAAAAGCGAAATCGGTCTCGCGCAGACATCGTTTGACCACCTGGCCAAGTCGCCGTAAGACCAAGTCTCCCTCGACGTGGCCGTAAGTGTCGTTGAAGTCTTTAAAATTATCGAGATCCAGCAGGAGGAGGGTTATCGGCTGCTCATAGCGGTTCGACCGGTCCAATTCGATTTTAAGCTGAAAGTAAAAATGCCGGGAATTGTAGAGCTGTGTAAGGTCATCAACAATGCTGAGTTCCCGGTATCTTTTTTCACTCTCCCGCAGCGCCTCCTCCACCCGCTTGTGCTCGGTGATATCGCGAACAATAGTAAGATACCCATACATCTCCCCTTTTTGAGAATAGCAACAGGAGGATGAAACGGAACAAATGATTTGCTGCCCGTTTATTCTTTTCTGAATAATCTCATAATTTTTTACACCCTTATTTCTCTCGACCTCGGCACGAAATTTTATACGGTCCTCCGGCTTGTCATAAAATTGCGTAATCGATCCACCGATAATCCCGGCGGGATCACAGCCTAAAATGTCGCAGAATGCCTGATTGGTTTCGACAATCTTTCCGTCAAGCGTCGTCTGACATACACCATCCATCGAATCAATAAATAATTTACTATACTTTTCCTCAACATCCATGCGAGACGCTTCCGATTGTATCCGCCTTTCCGTTTCATCAATCTTTTCAGCTAATAAATGCTCCTGTTTTTTCTGTATCCTGTAGGCTGTAACGCCGACAACCATTATGCCAAAAGTAATTCCGATGATGTGCGAATAAAATACCGTTAACCTTGGAAAGATTATGTATTTGGCATACTCAAATGCGGTTATCGCAATAAGGACCAGGAACATCACTTTCAGCAAGGAGATAAACAGTTTATTTTGTTTTATGATTCTCATATTCACCTCGCCCGAAATAGCAGGTTCATTGACCAGCGATAATCATTAAGCCTCGTCAAGTTTAAAATCCTTTTCCCGAAATAGTCTCACGCAGGCATCTGCGACGGTACTGTCGTAAAAGATACCGCTGTTCTTCTCAATTTGGTTCAGCGCTACATCAATGCCCAAGCCAGGACGATAGGGTCTGTGTGAGGCCATGGCTTCTACCACGTCGGCAACCGTGAGAATACGCGCCTCCAGGCAAATTTCTTCCCCCTTCAGATTTCTTGGATAGCCGGAACCATCTATCCGCTCATGATGCTGGTAGACGATTTCTGCCAGGGGCCAGGGCGATTCCACATCCTTCAGCATCTCAAATCCTCTACGGGCATGCTCCTTAATCAGCGCAAATTCGAGATCAGACAGTTTTGTCGGTTTGGACAATATCTCAGCCGGAATTGATAATTTGCCGATGTCATGGATGGAACCGGCGACTCGGATGCCTTCGATCATATCTTGTGGCAATTCCATTTCGGTGGCGATGGCACGGGCAAGGTTCGCAGAACGAGTCTGGTGGCCGGCCGTATAAGGGTCTCTTGCTTCCACGGCGGCCGCCATGACCTGGGTGGTTGCACCCATCGCCTTCCTGAGACTTTCGAGGGTATCTTTCAGTTGTTTCTCCGCCTGTTCGCGGTCGGTGATGTCCTCATAAATAATAAACTGCTTGCCGGAAGGGAGCGCTACCGACCTGAACAGGATTGTTCTGAGGCCGCCACCTTTACAGCTCACTTCGTAAATACGGGGTCTTATCTCAAGATTGGGGTAGTTATTCAGATCCTCCTTCCAGGCCGCGATAGCTTTCTGGCGATTCTCAGGATCTGGAAATGCCGTTCTGAACCATTCCATGCCTGTAGGGATATCGGACAGATCGTAACCGAATATTTTCATAAAGGCCGGGTTCATATATTCATACCGGCCGTCAATGCCTATCAGGGTCATCCCCAGGGGTGTCTTGTCGCTAAGCGTTCTGAAACGTTCCTCGCTCTCCTGCAAAGCTTCTTCCACTTTTTTACGATCGGTGATGTCGCGGGCCGTTGCCTGAAAACCTGAAACAACGCCGTCTTCAACAAGCAGTGAAGTATTTTGTCCGAGCCAGATCTCACGTCCATCTTTTGAGATGATGGGGAATTCAGAATATGTATTTTGCTGCCCCTTCACAAACTGAAGACCGAAGAATCTGATGGCGTCCTCGCGCACATCCGGGCGGAGCAATGACCAGTACTCTTTTCCGATAACCTCCTGCTCGTCGTATCCCGCAATACGTCTCCCCGCCTGGTTCACGAAAGTGAAATGACCGGTGGCGTCTGTCTTGAACATGATATCGCCGGCATTTTCGATCAATGCCCGATAGCGTTTCTCGCTCTCCCGCAGCGCATCATCCACCTGCTTGTGTCGCAGCCGGTTGACCATCAACACTCCCAGCAAGGCAGTTGCCAGTGGATAGATCAATATGACAGGCAGGGTGATGTTTGAAAGGACTCGCAGGGCTGTCGCCCATGGAAGCGTGAGCATCATGCCCAGCATACCCAGATGAACCACCATGCCAAAAAGGTAAAGCTCCCACCAGGCAATCTCAGCCAAGGGGCGACGACGAAAGCGCCGCCAGGCGATTCCTATCAATCCCGATGTGAGGATCACGGCAATACCGGTCCAGGCTCCTATTCCTCCCTGATAAAAACGAAATATTGCCGTCATGATCATCGCTATGGCGGCGGAAAGCGAACCGAAAAAGAGTCCTGATAATCCAATCAACACCGAACGCGTATCAAATACGATTCCTGGCATGAATGTCCAGGGTGTCATCATGATGGTGATGCCAATTGCGCCAATAGCGAGACCAACAGTCGCCTGCTGGAATGACGATTGCTCTGTACGCCAGCGACTCGCGACCACATCAAAGACAAAAGCCACCGCCAGCAACAATGCAGCGTTTTGAACCAGGCCGAGAAAGGTTGCAGCATCCATAAAACTTCTCCTTGTGGTCGCTCTCGCGCAGGCAATGAAGCATGGTCATGACGAAGCGCAGCGAGCGCGTTGTTATCCTTCACCAGAGTAGAAAATGGCGCTTTTTTAAACAAGTCTATCTCCCAAAGTTATTAAATCACCTCATTTTCCTGCGGCCGTTGACGTGCAAAGATTTCCCAAAGGTTGATCGTAATATCAGGCAATGCGACCAGTTTCAGCGTCTCATCCCAGTTGAATACATCTGCCGACAGGTATTGCCCGTTGACGAGACGGTATCTCTCGACCATTTCGTCTTCCGGATTAACAATCAGATATTCCTGCACACCAAATCTCTCATACAGGGTTTTCTTTTCCCGTTTGTCCTTTAGTTGCGTTGTTTTGGAAAGGACTTCGATGATTAGATCAGGCGCCCCCTGGACGTGGCTCTCTTTCAATTTGCTTTTATCACAGACGACAAACACATCGGGCTGCACGACGTTGAAATCATCAAGAACAACATCCGTCGGAGAAATCGCCGTATAGCATCTGTTTTGAGGATCGGTTTTCAAGCGAATATGAAGATTGCTAACAATCTCCTGATGTTTTAATGACGGCGCCGGGGTCATGGCGTAGGCTTCACCGCTAATGATTTCCCACCGCTCCTCATCCGTCCAACTGCGATAATCGGCAAATGTGAAGTTCCGTCCAATTTTTTTGGCTGTTAAACCCATAAGCATTTCCTTTCTATCTTTCCTCAGTGACTTAAGGATATTCGGAGGAGATAAAACAGATCTCCATATTCGATGTAATCAATGAACTGACGACACTGTTCCCCGTTTTCATCCTGCATTATGCCCAGCCGTGGCAGGGAGCTGTCGCCCTATGCGGGATCGTAAATGTTACTCTGACCCCTCATTTCCTTTCACAGCCTCTTTCTTCCGACGGGCAAGCCGTCCAAGGGATAATCGGGGACACAATACAGATTATCCGCAGGTCGATGCCTTTAATAGGTATTGTGTCCCCCGATTATACAACCCATTTTTTAAATGATGTTTGGCTTTCCCCGGATTGTTTTCCTGCCAATAGACCTTCTATGCTGATGTCCTCGTCAATATCTTCCCAATGAATTCCGTCCCCCCTTCCGATCAGCCGCCATTTGTTTCTTTCCGCTGGCTTGGCACACAGCAGGCGGGGATACCAGGCAGTGGGAACCAAAATGGTTCTGCCGTCACTAAGATTAACACTCAGGGTATCATCTGTTACGGATACACTTTCTGCAACCGGCATTATAATTTCAATCGCCAAAGTATTCATATAAGGTCCAACTCGAAGTATTGGGGGCATTCATCTATCCCTTCTTGAATATTTCAATCGCCAGTTTCCCTTCGTGATGGCGCAGTATAGGCAGTAGAAATCTGGGTGTCAACAAGATCTTGACACAAGTTCTTGCCGTGAATTCCTCTCCGCCCGTTGGGGTTGTTTCTCTCCTCACCCGTTGTGTTTCAGGAGGTATTTGTTGGATATAGCCCCGAATGATATCTTTCCCTGATTGGACGGCGTCTCGTCAACCATCCGAATTGTCGCAAATTTTCTCATCACTCACCCTCCCCAGAGCTGATCGAGAATATTGACCGTCTCCGCAGCGGCCAAGGCGGGTTTTAGCGCTGTATCGGCAATCCCGGAGACCACCCGGGTGATGTCGTGATCGATGTTGGCCTTTCCCCAGACGCCTGCGCTCGGAGCGGAAATATAGGCGGAAAAAGTGTGATGCATGGTGCCGGGGCGCTCCCCGATGATGTGAATGAGTGCCCTGTGTTCCTGTGCATCAGGCGATCCTCCAAACAGGCCTTCTCCGATGCGGTATCCTGCCCGAACCCGACCGCCTTTGAGCACCAGAATCTCAGGGGCAAGCTTGAAATTCTTCTTTTGCAGATTATTTTCAAGTGCGGAAAGATACGGCGCCAGATGCCCTTCATCCATGATTGCATTGGCATTCAGGCCATCCGATACGACGATTTGCACATGGAATGCATCGCCTCTTTTGGCCTTTAGCGCTTTGATCTCCTGCAATGAGGGCTCGTCCAATTCCTCTCCGGTTTGCGGGTGCAGGATATAATCGGTCCGGTTCTGCGAGCGGGTTTTCAGGGGCAATGCCGTCGGTATCGTGGCAACAAAAGCGGGATCAAGCTCGACCCAGATGGCTTTCTTGGCGTCCGCATAAAGAGCGCGAATTTCACGATCAAGCCCGGGCGCCATTTTCCACCTCTTGCGGTCAAATCCTTCCGCCAGATAAACGCCGCGAGCGCGGACTTCCTTCATCTTTTGTTTTCCCTCGCGGTAGATTTCAGCTTGGGTGCGCTTGTCGCCTTTGGCGCGCAGATATTGATGCCACACCCGGAGGGGTTGTCCAAAATGGGCTGTAGGCCCGCCCTTGGCGTTAATGACACCCAGCCGCTGGAAGAATTTCCACATGGGATCATTCACCCTGAATCCGAATTTCTCGCGAAGCCGTACATGATCCTGATAGGAGGTCGTCAAATAGCCCAGCATGGGATCATTTTTGGTGGGCAAAGCCATGAGGTAAGCCGGATTGGCCGGCATCACCTGATCCTGGCACCAGTCCAGATCATCCAGTGTTACATCCATGTGCAGGGTTGAACAAATGTCGAGGCCGATGGTGAGGCCGTGGAGCTTGCCCATCACAATATCCTCAAGGCAGCAGCGCACAAGTTGTTCGCGGGTCCGAAAGACTTCTGGCCCGATGAATCCGGCCACGTCGTTTACATGCACCCACGGGGCGGGGGATTGCCCGGCTTTTTGCTGGACCTCGGCGATCTTTATTTTCAGCAGGCGGGTAAAACCATACTTTCGCGATTCGTGAATGACCATGTCGGTTCCCTGGCCACTGCCATTGGTAAAATCCGCTCCCTGGCCGGTTTCGAAATAAAATCCGTATTGTCCCGTTCTCTGCGACGCATAGGCCAACATCTTTTCCAGGGTGAGATCAAAGGTGGCGTTGGCCTTGTCGCTGCCGGCCAGGCTCTGAAACCAGACGCCCGTCGTTCCCGGCTGCTCTTTTTCCACCGCCGCCTGAATATCGATATGGGCCAGAACGCTGTGGGGAATGATCTCTTCAACCCCGAAAACACGGCGAATATCCTGGAGCGCCGTTTCCAGGACGGCAACCGTTTTGGGGTCGCTGCCCACGGGATTGACGCCCAGAACGACGTCGCCTGTCGCATAAGACCAGCCGGAAAAAATCTGCCAGATCACGTCGTCAGGATGGTCGGTCGGTGAATTGGGCTGGATGCGGGCGCCCATGTATCCTTTGGCGCCGATGCGGGTGTTCGCAAGAGGATTGAATATTTTGCGCGCGACCGCAATCAGTTCTTCGTTGGACATGATCTTGACGACACATCCGATGACGTCACTGCATAAACCGCTGAGAATGGGCTGAATTTCAGATTCGTCCCGGGAGAGCAGGAATTTTTTCAGGCCGCCGACTGTCATGGGGCTGATCTTTTTTACTGAATCCATGGAAAGAGTTTCGAGCAGGCGGGAATACAATTTGTCTTCAAACAACGGATGGTTCAGAATGTCGTGAAGTCTGGTATTGGATAAAAGGCGGCGCGCCTTCGACCGTACCGCTTCATCGGCGGCGGCGACCCCGAGGATCTGATCCCCTTCCTTGAAATCATTGGCCGCTCCGATCAACTGCTGATAGATCGTGCGGTCAAATTTGCCACTCGTGCGATTCATAAAAGCAAAAAGATCTTCATCCGGCTTTGTTTCCAAAATCCAGGCCTGCAAAAACGGCGGAAGCACTCCCGCGCTGACCAGGGCCCCAGCCAGAATACAACAGAATTTTCGCCTACTCATAAGACTGCTGCTACTCGCGGTCAAATCATCATTCATATTGGGTGCCTCACAACTTGTCCCCTCATTTGTTGATTTCATGAGCCCATCTCTTGATATACGTTCCACCCTGAAACGGGAGCTTGTTGAGCATGGTTTGGAAAAGTTTGATGAATTACGGGCAATTTCCCTTCGTGATGGCGCAGTATAAGCAGAAGAGAATTGGCTGTCAATAAGAGATTGGTACAATACCCGATACCCCTTGACAAGCAAAAGCAGCCCCCCTATACTCCGTGAACATAAACGCGTTTATATGTCCTGCACGGACAGTAGAGATGAGGAAAGGAGCGCAGTGCTTTGCCACTTCCGCAGATCAGATGGTTTCTGAAAACAAAAATCCTTGTCCTGCTGGCTTTCCTCTGGATCTTCTGCCCCGGATTATACATCACGGGTACAACCGCGGCGGAAAGGCCGTTTGGCATTGCTCTCCTCGGCGACCCCCACCTTCCGGGAAAGGAACTTCCCTCCAAGGAGGAGCTCCTCCGGACGGTCAACAAATGGGACGACATCGATCGAGTTGTCGTCCTCGGGGACATCTGCAAGGAGACGGGCACGGCCCCGGAATACGCCGCCGCGAAGGAATTCTTCAGCCGTCTCCAGAAACCATTCCGTATTGTCGCCGGGAACCACGACTACATTTACGAAGACGATAAGGACAGCGCCGGACACAGGGTTAAGGCCGGGCCGACGGCTCGCCGGCTGAAGCTCTCCCGATTTGCCGAAACCTTCGGGTTGAAGGAGATATACGGCTCGGAGAAGGTTGGAAACTACCTTCTCGTCTATCTCTCAACGGATGACCTGGAAAGCGGTTATTTGGCGAAGATTTCCGAAGAGCGGGTCGCCTGGCTTGCCGCGCTGCTGGCCCGCAACAGGAATCTTATGACGATTGTCTTTTTTCATGCCCCCCTCGTTGGAACGCTGAAAACCTACAACGAACACACCAACGCACCGAGTTTTGTCGCTCAGCCGGCCATCCGACTGAATGAACTGATCCGCGAGAACCCGCAACTTTTCCTCTGGGTCGCTGGCCACCTGCACGTCCCAGCCACCAATGAGAGCTATAGTTCTCCCGTGAACGTTTATGAAAAGCAGGTGACGGTCATCCACAATGCCGATCTGGAGCGTAAGCGACCCTGGACGAATGTCCTTTATCTCTATCCTGAGAAGGTCATTGTCCGGACTTACGACCACTGGCAGAAAAGCTGGCGGCCAGATTTGGAACGAACGGTCCATCCCCCCACCCAAGGGGTATCGCGTTGATAACACTCTAAAATTAAAGGACTTTATGAAAACAGAATTCAGAAAAAAAACGAAGATCGTTGCCACAATCTCCGACAGGCGCTGCGACGTGAAGTTCCTCACGGCGCTCCACCACGCCGGGATGGATGTGGTCCGAATCAATACCGCCCATCAGGATATCGAAGGATCTCTGGAGGTGATTCGGAATGTCCGGAAAGTGTCCGATCACCTTGCCTTGATGATCGACACCAAGGGGCCGGAGGTCCGAACCACCTCCGTTACCGAGCCCATCACGCTGGCAAAGGGAGACCTCGTGACGTTTCGGGGCGATCCGGAGAAGGAATCGACCCGGGAAGGGATTTACGTAAGCTACCGGGACTTTGTTGACGAAGTCCCGGTGGAGAGTCATCTGCTGATCGATGATGGCTCCATTGATCTTCAGGTTATCGAGAATAAAGGTGATTCTCTGATCTGCGAGGCGCAAAACGACGGCCGGATCGAAGGGCACAAAAGCGTCAATGTCCCGAAGGTGAATTTCAACCTCCCCTCCCTCAACGCGAAGGACCGTCTGTACGTCCAGTTCGCGATCGAGCAGGAGGTCGATTTCATTGCCCATTCCTTTGTGCGCAACAAGGAGGACGTCCTGGCCATCCAGACCTTGCTGGACGATAGCCATAGCAAGATCCGCATTATCGCCAAGATCGAGAACCAGGAGGGGGTCGATCACATCGATGAGATCCTCGATCACGTCTACGGCGTGATGGTCGCCCGCGGGGATTTGGCGATCGAGATTCCCTATGAACGGATACCCGGTATCCAGAAGATGCTGATCGAAAAATGTATCGCCCGCCGCAAACCGGTCATCATCGCAACCCAAATGCTCCACTCGATGATTCGCAACCCCCGTCCCACGCGGGCCGAGGTCAGCGACATCGCCGGCGCCATCTACGGCAAGACCGACGCGATCATGCTGAGCGGCGAGACCGCCGGCGGACAGTACCCCTTGGAGGCAGTGCAGACCATGGCCCGGGTTGCCGTCGAGGTCGAGAAGTCGCGGAGCGACATCCACGATGCGCCGACGGTCGTCCTGACCAACGAACGGTCGGCCTTTCTGACCAAAACGGCGGTGGAGGCCGCCCTCAAACTCAACGCCCGGGCGATCATCGCCGACACATCCTCGGGGAATTCCATCCGCAACATGGCCGGCTTCCGCGGTCGAAAACCGATCTTTGCCCACTGCTACGACCGGCAGGTGGTCAGGCAGCTTTCCCTGTCGTTTGGCGTCTTTGCCGAATATATCGACCAGACGAATGACAGCCGGGACTTCGTTCACCGGGCGCTGATGAGCCACCTGAACAGCGGGACCCTCCGGAAGGATGACCTCGTCATCGTGATCGCCGGGAACTTCGGCGACCGTTTCGGGGCTTCATTCATCGAGATCAGCCCTGTGAAGCTGCTTCTGACGGAGAAATAGCCGCGGCCCCGTCATTCCCCCTTGCTTTTTCAACGTGTCGGCGGTAGTGATTTGTCGCGAATTTTGTACGAAGAAAACCCATAACAAGAGGAGGAACAACCATGGAACCAAAGATCGCCAAGAAAGGTCCTTATGTAATGGAGATGCAGCCGGGCACATACCACTGGTGCAGTTGCGGCTATTCCGAGAAGCAGCCGTTCTGTGACGGCTCCCACAAGAGGCTCGACACCGGCATGACGCCCGTGGAGGCGGAGGTAAAATTCCCCAAAACGGTTGCCTGGTGCGGATGCAAGTTCACAGCGAAGCCGCCGTTCTGCGACGGCGCGCACAACAAGCTGCCACCGGCCAAATAAACTGTTGCCGGCCCTTCGACAGGCAAAAAGGCGAACGGTTAAACCTTAAATGAACGGTATTGGATTTAACCCGTTCGTGGTGAGCTGCAAGCCTGTCGAGCAGTCGAACCATGAGACCATGAAAAGCAGTCCGAAGCGAATGACGCGGCGCTGTGGATGGCGCCGTGGTTTTCGGAGAGGCCCAGATGGGACTGATCGAGAAACTGGAAGAGACAAACAACATGGTTTGTCCGTGGTGGTTGTGCTACAGCTTTGACAATCCACTGCGCCGCATTTTTCATAAACCGGAACCTCTTCTTGCCCCTTGGCTGAAGCCCGGCATGACCGCGGTGGATATTGGCTGCGGGATGGGCTATTTCACCGTGGGTCTGGCCAGGCTTACCGGTCCGGGGGGGCGGGTGATCGCCGTCGATCTCCAGCAGCAGATGCTCGATGTGCTGCAAAGGCGGGCCCGCCGGGCGGGAGTGGCCGACCGGATTGTTCTGCACCGCTGCCAGAAGGATAGCCTCGGGGTCGGAGGACCGGCCGATTTCGTCCTTACCTTCTGGATGGCCCACGAAGTGCCGGACAAGCCCCGCTTCTTCGGAGAGATCTTTTCCCTTCTGAAAACAGGAGGTCAGCTCCTCCTCGTTGAGCCGAAATTCCATGTAACGCTGAAAAGCCTCGAACGGACGCTCGCGGTTTGCCGGGAGACCGGATTCGGGCTTCAGGAAGAGCCGACGATCGCGCTCAGCCGTGCCTACCTGATGAGAAAATAGAAGAAAACCGGGAGCTGTCCCCCCTTTACTACTTCTTCCCGAGGAGTGCGGCGAACGGATTGTTGAAGGGGACCTTCTCCTCGCGCGGTTTTCCCTGCTTTGGCCGGCTCTGGCCTGGTTTCTCCCGCTGCGGTCGCCCCTGTTCCTGCCGTTCCTGTGGCGGCTTCCCTTGAGCTATTTTTGGCCGGGGTCCCTCCCCAACGACGGGCTGATTTTCCCGGTTCTCCTTTGTCTTAGGCTGATCTGCGGGTTTTCCCTCTCTCTCGGGATTTTTTTTCATCGTCAGCGAAATCCGTTTTCGTTCCAGATCCACCGCGAGGACGGTCACCTCGACGGGCTGCCGAACCTTCAGCACCTCACCGGGGTCTTTCACAAACCGGTCGGCGATCTGGCTCAGATGGACAAGGCCGTCCTGGTGGACGCCGATGTCCACAAACGCCCCGAAGGCGGTCAGATTCGTCACGATTCCGGGGAGTTTCATCCCGGGCAGCAGGTCCTCCAGCTTCTCGATCCCGTCGGCGAACCGGAAGGCCTCGAACTGTTCACGCGGGTCGCGGCCGGGTTTGGCGAGTTCAGCGAGGATGTCGTTCAGGGTTGGCAGACCAACCTCGTCCGTGACATACCGGGTCGGATCGATTCGCTTCCGGAGGGTTTCGTCGTGCATCAGATCGGTGATGGAGCAGTTCAGGTCGCCCGCCATTTTGTCAACGATTGCATAGCTTTCGGGGTGGACGGCAGAGGCGTCGAGGGGGTTCTCCCCATTGCGAATCCGGAGGAATCCTGCGGCCTGCACGAAAGCCTTTGCCCCGAGGCGGGGCACATCGGTCAGGGATGTGCGCGACGGGAAAGGGCCATGCTCATCGCGCCAGGCGACGATTTTGGCCGCAAGCGCAGGGCCGAGGCCGGAGACGTAGGTGAGAAGGGCCGCGCTTGCCGTGTTCAACTCGACACCGACCGCGTTCACGCAGCTCATGACCGTGTCATCGAGGCTCTGTTTCAACTCCGTCTGATCGACGTCGTGCTGGTACTGCCCCACGCCGATGGCCTTCGGGTCGATCTTGACCAGTTCGGCCAGCGGGTCCGCAAGCCGTCTTCCGATGGAGACCGCGCCGCGGACGGTGACGTCTTCGTTCGGAAACTCTTCCCGGGCGATCTTGGAGGCGGAATAGACCGAGGCGCCGCTTTCGTTAACCATAATGATTTGAATTATTTCGGGGAGATTCAGCGTCCGCAGAAAGGTCTCCGTCTCCCGTCCCGCTGTCCCGTTTCCAATGGCGATCGCCTCGATTTTGAGCCGCGCGCAGAGCGCCAGGACCGTCTCGGCCGCCTGGCTCCGCGCCCTCTCCGAGAGGTGCGGGAAGATCGCGTCGTGATGGAGCAGCTTTCCCTGGGCGTCGAGGCAGACAAGCTTGCACCCCGTCCGGAAGCCGGGATCGAGGGCGAGAAGCCGCTTTTGCCCGAGCGGCGGGGCAAGGAGGAGCTGGCGAAGGTTGTCGGTAAAGACGCGGATCGCCTCCGCATCGGCCCGTTTCTTTGCGGTCATGCGTAGCTCTGTCTCCATCGAATTGGCCAACAGCCGCCGGTATCCGTCCTCGACAGCCATGCGGACCTGTTCGGCGGCCGGACCGTTTCCGTTGACAAACATCTCATCGAGCAGCGAAATCGCCTCTGTCTCCGGCGGGACGACGCGCAGGGTCAGGAACTCTTCCTTCTCACCGCGCCGCATCGCGAGGACCCGGTGGGATGGCGCCTTGGCGGCCGACTCTTCCCAGTCAAAGTAGTCCCGGTACCGGCTTCCATCCGTCTCCTTCCCGGGGATGACCTTGGACTGGAAGACCGCCTTCGCCGTGAAAAATTCGCGCATCCGGGCGCGGGCCTGGTCGTTTTCGTTCACCCACTCGGCGATGATGTCCCTCGCCCCGGCGAGCGCCTCCTCTGCGGAGGCGACACCCTTCTCCGGATCGACAAACGCGGCTGCCGCAGCCAGCGGGTCGAACGCCTCGGCCTGGGCGAAAATCTGCTGCGCAAGTGGTTCCAGCCCCTTCTCCCGGGCGATGGTTGCCCGCGTCCGCCGTTTGGGGCGGAAGGGAAGGTAGATGTCTTCGAGAACGGCAAGCGTTCCGGCTGCGGCGATCTTTGCCGCCAGCTCGTCGGTGAGGAGTTGCCTTTCTGTTAGCGATTTGAGGAT
>CAIUXU010000309.1 GCA_903903205.1 uncultured Syntrophobacterales bacterium | reverse complement strand
CTCATGGCCGTCTTCATCATGACGGCCCACGCACTGATCCAGGAAGGGATCATCCAGGGACAGTCTGGCATCCATCCGTTGAAAGCCACGTTGGTCCGCATCGGCGCCGCCGTCGTCACGGTCCTGCTGATGGCCCCCTGGGTCGGAAGTTCCACGGTCATGCCCGTTGCAGCGGACGGCATCCTGCCGATCAGTCCGGCTTTTCCGGAGATGATCCGACACTGGGCGTGGACAACCTTCCGCCTCACGACGAAGATTTTTTTCATCATCATGGTCCTTCTCACGCTGCTGGAACTCCTCAAAGCCTTCGGATGGATTCACCCCTTTGTCCGCGCCCTAGGGCCGTTCCTCCGGGTCATGGGCCTCGACCAAAAGGTCGGATTCCTCTGGATGACCGCGGTCATATTCGGTCTCTCCTACGGCGGGGCGATCATCGTGGAGGAGGCCAAAAGCGGCCACCTGAGCCGGGAGGATCTCGAACTCCTCCACCTTTCCATCGGGACGAACCACTCGATGGTCGAGGATCCGCCGCTCTTCTTGCCGCTGGGCATTCATCCGTTCTGGCTCTACGTCCCCCGTCTCGTCATGGCCATCTTCATCGTCAGACTGGTGCGCCTCTGGCAGCGTTACGGACGAAACAAAGGAGTGAGTGCTGAGGACTGAGCACTTCCCCTTGCCTCCCCAAAAAACTTTTGCTATAACGCTTCCAACTGGAGAAGAACTGGATTCCGAAATGGCGAGAGGGGAGAGGTTTCATGATCTACAACGAGGAGTACGAGACACTGCCGCGCGAGGTGCTTGAGGTCCTGCAACTCAAGAGACTTAAACAGGCCGTTCAGCGGGTTTACCACACCGTCGGCTTCTACCGCCATTCCTTCGACCAGGCGGGCGTCCAACCGGACGACATCAAGACGCTGGACGATCTCAAACGGTTTCCGTTCACCACGAAGCAGGATCTTCGCGACAACTACCCCTTCGGGATGTTCGCCGTCCCGATGAGCAGCGTGGTAAGTCTCCACGCCTCCTCCGGAACGACCGGCCGCTCTACCGTCGTAGGCTACACGAAGCGTGACATCGACACCTGGTCGGAGCTCATGGCCCGCTCTTTCGTCGCCGCGGGTCTCACGAAAAATGATATCATCCACAACGCCTACGGCTACGGCCTCTTCACCGGAGGGCTCGGGGCCCATTACGGGGCGGTAAGGCTTGGCGCGAGCGTCATCCCGATGTCCGGCGGCAACACAAAACGGCAGATCATGATCCTCCAGGATTTCGGCCCGACGGCGATCTGCTGCACCCCCTCCTACGCGCTGAACCTCGCGGAACAGGGAAAGGCGATGGGCGTTGACATGCGCTCCCTGAAGCTCCGGGTCGGGGTCTTCGGCGCCGAGCCCTGGAGCGAGAAGATGCGGCAGGAGATTGAAAACGCTTTTGGAATCACCGCGCTGAACATCTTTGGCCTCTCCGAAATCATGGGCCCCGGTGTCGCGATGGAGTGCATTGAGGGCAGGCACGGAATGCACGTCTTCGAAGATCACTTTCTCGTCGAGACGATCAACCCCGACACCGGCGAGATTCTACCGCCGGGCGAGGTGGGTGAACTCGTCTTCACAACGATCACAAAAGAGGCTTTTCCGCTGATCCGCTACCGGACCCGCGATATCTCCCGCCTGATCCCGGAACCTTGCCGCTGCGGCCGGACGTTCCTCCGGATGGACCGCGTCACAGGTCGCAGCGACGACATGCTGATCATCCGCGGGGTGAACGTCTTCCCCTCCCAGATCGAGGCGGTCCTGCTGGCCATCCCGGGAGTGGAGCCCCACTACCAGCTTATCGTGGACCGCACTGGCAACCTCGACACCATCGAGATCCAGGTGGAGGTCGGCGAACAGATCTTTGCCAACGCCGATGAAGTGAAGGTTCTCCAGAACATGGAGCGTCAGATTGTCAAGGATATCAAGGATTACCTCGGAGTGTCGGCGAAGGTCAAGCTGGTGGAGCCCATGACCCTTCAGCGGTTTGAGGGGAAGGCGAGCCGTGTTCTGGACAAGCGCCGGATCTGATCTTTAATCACCATCCCGCCGGGACGACCGGGGGATGGTAAGGGAAGGGGGTTGAACAATGAAGGTGGAACAGATTTCCATATTCCTGGAGAACAGACCGGGCGGGCTGGAGCAGGTGACGCGGATTCTGAAGGATGCCGGGATCAACATCCGGACCCTGTCGCTTG
>CAIUXU010000308.1 GCA_903903205.1 uncultured Syntrophobacterales bacterium | reverse complement strand
CCGGCGATAATCGATGCGGCATGGCGCGACAGGGTACTGAGGCGGCTCGAACAGGCGGTGCTCTCCACGCCGGAGCTGCTGCCGAAGCTCAAAGCGGCGGGTGTCGTCGATGCCGGCGCGCTGGGAGTCTTCATCTTTCTGGACGGTTTCTTCAGCGCCCTTGCGGGAGAGAACGAAGGATTCACGCTTGTCACGGAGATTTTCAAGGGTTATCTCAAGGTCTCACCGGCTTTTTCGGAGGAAGGGGAGACGGGTTGCTGTGTGGATACGGTGCTCCGGGTCGAAGGCGACGCCGGGGATGATCTCCGGGGGCTTTCCGCCGTAGGGGAAAGCGTCGTCGTCCTTCGGGACGGGGATTATTTGAAGGTCCATCTCCACGCCCGCGACGGCCAAAAGGCAAGGAGCGATCTTGCCGCCTTTGGAAAGGGGGTCCGGTGGTCTTCCGACGATCTGGGCGCCCAGGTCCGTTCCTTTGGCGAGCGGTCGCCGGTCGAACAGGGTGTCCATATGATGACTGATGCTGCCGGTTCCATCAGCCGCGAGATAACGGCGGGGCTGGGGGTAACCATCCTGGACAGCTACATCACCGCAGGGGAAAAATCTCTTCCGGAGACCCATTTCGTTCCGGAGGAGCTCTATGAGGCGATGCGCCGGGGCGTCAAGGTTTCGACCGCACAGGCCTCCGTTTTTGAGCGCCATCAGCATTATCAAAGCGTTCTGGACCGCCATCCCCGGGTTCTCTACCTGTGCGTCGGTTCCGCCTTCACGGGCAACTGCGCGGAGGCGATCTCGTGGCAGCAACAGCACGACCCGGAGGGGCGATTCACGATTATTGACAGCGGGGCGGCGTCGGGACGTCTGGGGCTTCTGGCGCTGGCCACGGCCCGTTTCGCCCGTGAGAACCGCGACGCCGGGGCGGTGATCCGCTTTGCCCGCGAAGGGATGGCGCGCTGTCAGGAATATGTTTTTCTGGATACCCTCCAGTATCTGGCAGCCGGTGGACGGCTTTCCCGGACCAGCGCCTTCTTCGGCGACATGCTCCACATGAAACCCGTGATCAGCCCTCTCCCCGAGGGGGCGAAAAAGGTGGGGGTTGTCCGCAACAGGCCAGAACAATTGAAGTTTGCGCTGGAGAAGCTGGAAGCCGCGCTGGGCAGAGGTGGGTGCGCAATGATCATGATCGAGTACACCGACAACCTCAAATGGGTGACGAGAGAGGCGCAGCCGGAAATCGCACAGCGCTGGCCGGAAGCGGAGACCATCCTCCAGCCCATGTCCCTCACCTCCGGCGCGCACATGGGGCCCGGAACCTGGGGTGTGGCCTTTCTGCCGGAAATGATTAGGACGCAAAGAGATGTTTGAAAAATGTTAGAGATTCGAAGGTTGCAAAGGGGAACCTTTGCGAATTTTGACGATGTTGGCAAGCGTGCTTTCAACCCGCTTTGAGAGCTGTTTTCGGATAGCAGTGAAGATAGAGGCATGGAGATGGCGCAGGATGGCCGCTTTGCGATACTAATCCCGGTTTACAACCACGCCGACGGGATCGGGCCGGTGATTGAGCGGGCCCGAGGATTGGGGCTGCCCATCTGGATCGTTGACGACGGTTCGACGGATGGGACGGCGGAACGGTTGGCGACAATCGAGGGAATCACGGTGATCCGCCACGCTGAGAACCGCGGGAAGGGGGCGGCCCTTCTGACGGGTTTTGCGGCCCTGGCAGGGAAAGCGGAGTGGGCGGTCACACTGGACGCCGATGGCCAGCACGATCCTGCAGATGTTCCGGGCATGATCCGGGCGATCTCCCCGGGCAGAAGGCCCATCGTCATAGGGCGGCGGGAGGGGATGGTCGGGGAGGACGTACCATGGACGAGCCGTTTCGGGCGGAAATTCTCCAACTTCTGGGTCCGGTGCGCAGGTGGGCCTGAGCTCTCCGACACCCAGAGCGGGATGCGGATCTATCCGCTGCCGGAGGCTGCCGGGTT
>CAIUXU010000307.1 GCA_903903205.1 uncultured Syntrophobacterales bacterium | reverse complement strand
TGTGCTTCTCCAGCTCGAGCTGAAGCTTGCGTAGTCGCAAGTGGGTCTGCACGCGGGAGTTAACCTCCTCGAACTGGAAGGGTTTGTTCACGTAATCCAGGCCGCCCACGGAAAAAGCCTTCACCTTGTTGGCAGTTTCGGTGAGCGCGCTGATAAAGATCACAGGGATCTCTTTCAGCGCTGCGTCTGCCTTTAATCGCTCGCAAACCTCGAAACCATCCATCTCCGGCATATTGATGTCCAGCAGGAGGAGATCGGGCGGGCTCTTGGCGGCGGCGTTCAAAGCCATCTTGCCGCCCGGAAAGGCCAGCACATGATAGCCTTTGTCTTGCAGCATCTTCTCCAAAAGGTTTAGATTGGCCGGGGTGTCGTCCACCACCATGATGTTTGCGGTTTCCTGTAATTTATCCATTACCCCCATCTCCTTCCTAATCGCCGTCACACCGGTGAAAACCGGTGTCCAGTGTTTTTTTACAAGTCGAAATGTCTGGATACCGGCTTTAAGCCGGTATGACGATTTACGATGCCCCCAGCCATTGGCCGAGCTTTTCGTAGTCATACCGCTCCAGCAGCGCTTGCAACCCGCGGGCTGTGGCGCTATCAAGATTTTCCACCTGGGCGATCAGCTCCCTTAACCGGGCGCTGTCGCCTCTTTCCAGGGCCTGCCGCATGGCCTGAATTATTTCTTGCGGTAAAGCGAGCCGGGCTCCCGGGCTCAAGGATGCCGGCGCCGGATCTTCCATGATTTTATCTTTTCTAGCAGCAAAAACATAGCGCAGGCCCAAGTATTTCCCCAGCACTTCACAGATTTCTTCCATCCGGAAGGGTTTTCGTACATAAGCATCCACACCGCTTGCCATGATCTGTTGTCTGTTCTTTTCGAAGGCGCTGGCGGTAATGGCGATGACCGGTGTGGCGCGGCCGGCCTCTGTGGATTTGATCCGCCGGGTGGCCTCGTAGCCGTCCATGACCGGCATGCGCATATCCATGAGCACCGCATGGGGTGACCACTTCGCAAAAATGTCGAGGGCTTCAACGCCGTTGCCCGCCTCGACCACCTCGAAGCCAACGGGCCGGAGCAGGGCGCACAGCAGGGCGCGGTTGGTCGGCGCGTCGTCCACCGCCAGGATACGCACCGGTCCTGTGCCCGGTTCCAGACCGATGATGCGTCGGGAGGCCCGTTTCTCCCGCCCGGCTACCTCCGCGGCCGACTTCAGCAGCAGATCGAAATGAAAGCTACTGCCTGCTCCAACTTGACTTTTGACTGTGAGGCTGCCACCCATCATTTCCACGAAACTGCGGCTGATGGCCAATCCCAGCCCCGTGCCGCCGGATTTCACGCCAGCCCCCGCCTGCTGAAACAGATCGAATATTCGCCCTATGTCTTCATCAGGGATTCCCGGACCGCTGTCTTCGACCTCGACTACCATGCGCAGGGATTTGTTGTCCGCTGCGGTTTTTCCCTCCACCGCTTCGGCGCGCACCCGCACCGTAACCCCGCCTGTTGCCGTGAACTTGACTGCGTTCCCCAGCAGGTTCACCAATACCTGCCTTAGCTTGCCCTCGTCGGCGGTCACGTATCGCGGGACGCTTTCGTCGCGCTCCAGGAGAAGTTGCAATCCCTGGCTGTCGGCGCGGGCACGGAACATCAGCATAATGTCGTCCAGCAGGTCGTGCAGGCAGAAAACGGTCTCGTTGAGGGTGGTCCTGCCTGCCTCGATTTTGGACATGTCCAGAATGTCGTTGATCAGGCGCAGCAGGTAGCCGCCGCTGCGGTGGATGGTTCGGACATGTTCAACCTGCC
>CAIUXU010000306.1 GCA_903903205.1 uncultured Syntrophobacterales bacterium | reverse complement strand
CGCCGGAAACAATGAGGAGATAGGGGCTCCCTTCGGCGACCCGGAAAAGGAGGGGCTGGAGGATACCATGTTGCCGGATGGAAGCGGCCAATTCGGCGAGGGCCACGGGGTCGATCACCTTCCGGGGCTGGTTGGGATCCGGTTTGAAGTCAATGATGGAGATCTGGTACAGGTTGCCTTTTTCGTAAGTTTGCGCCATTTTTTACCCTCCTGTGACTATTGCCGGGTTTTACGTTAATTTCAGATCCACCCCCGGATTACACTCCGGCGGTGGGGTAATCTGGGGACATCAATCAATAGTAGGTCAGAACTGCGCCGCCTTGCCGATGATCTCTTTCATGATCTCCGTTGTGCCGCCGCCGATGCTGAGAATCCGGGAGTCGCGGTAGAGACGCTCGACAAGATACTCCCTGGCGCAGCCGTAGCCGCCGTGGATCTGGACGGCGTCGTAAACCACCTTGTCGCACACCTGGCAGGCGAAATTCTTCGCCATCGATACCTCCTTTATGGCATCCTTCCCCGCCTCCATCCGGGAGGCGACCCGGTAGTTGAACTCGCGGGCGACCTCCACCTGCGTGGCCATATCCACAAGCTTGTGGCGGGTCACCTGGAAACCGGAAAGGGTGCGGCCAAAAGCTTCACGACTCTTCGCGTATTTGATCGATTCTTCGAGCGCCAGCGCTGCGATGGCATGGGCCATGACGGCCAGGGCAAGACGTTCGTTCTGGAAATTGGCCATAATGCCGTAAAACCCCTGGCCCTCGCCGCCAAGGAGGTTTTCCGCAGGCACTCGGCAATCGACGTAGGAGAGCTCCGCCGTGTCGGAGGCGTTCCACCCCATCTTCCGGAGCTTCTTCGCAACAGAAAATCCGGGTGTGGCGCTGTCGATCACCATCAGGCTGACCCCCTTGTATCCCGCATCGCCGGTCCGGACGGCTGTCGTGATGAAATTCGCCCGGCAGCCGCTCGTGATGAAGGTCTTGGCGCCGTTAACGATGTAATGGTCCCCGTCGCGGACCGCCCGTGTCCGGATGTTGGCAACGTCAGAACCGGCGTTTGGCTCCGTAATCCCAAGCGCCGCAATCTTCTCCCCTTTCAGCACCGGAACTAGAAAACGCTGTTTTTGTTCTTCTGTTCCCAGGTGGACGACCGGCGGCATCGCGATCGAGTGGCTGCCAAGGCCGGACGCAAGCCCCACCGAGCCGGAACGCATCATCTCTTCGGCGAAGACAATGGACATGAAACGGTCGCAAGGGGTGCCTCCGTAGGCCTCGGGATAGCCGAGGCCGAGGAAACCCTCGTCGGCGAAGCGTTTATAGAGCTCCACGGGAAAAAGCTCTTCATCCTCCCAGCGGTCAACGTGGGGCTTGAGCTCCTTCTCCACAAATTTCCGGACCGAGGTCCGGAAGATCGCATGTTCCTCGGTAAAATATTCTTCGTACACGATAGGGCCTCTCTTTCCAGTTTGTCTTGCAAATCCTGATTTTGTAGGCGCGGGTTCGCCGTTCAAGCGGCGCGAAAGCGGTCCAGGCTCTCTCTGGCGATGAACGCGCGCTGCATCTCCGATGTGCCGTAGGCGAGTTCCGCGAACCGGGCGTCCCGGTAGAGGCGCTCCACTGCGGCGCCTTTCAGATAACCGTGGCCGCCGTGCACCTGCATCGCCAGGTCGGCGATTTGCCCGACCCCTTCGCTTGTGAAGAGCTTCGCGCAGGAGGAGAGAACGGGGCTTTCCGGATCCCTCTGCTCGATCGCGCAGGCAGCCCGGCATATCATCATCCTCCCAATATCATTAAACATGTACATGGTGGCGAGCTTCGCCCCGACCCCTTCAAACAGACCGATCGGTTTCCCGAACGCCTTTTTCGTCTTCGCGTGGCTCGTCGATTCTTCCATACAGGCCATGCCGATGCCCACACACAGGACGGAGATGGCAAGCTTGATCTCTTCGAGAAGATCTTGCATCCGGCCCCAGCCCTCCCCTGCTGTTCCACCGAGGATGGCCTCATCCGTTACCGTGCAGTTCTCCAGGCGGATTCCGGCGGTTGGTGCGCCGCGAAGTCCCATCGTTGCCAGGGGGCTACCGATTGTCACCCCGCTTGCTTCGCGTTCGATCAGAAAGAGCGTCGTTCCCCGTTCCAGGCCCGCTTCCCGGTGTGTCCAGGCGAAAACCAGAAAGAAATCGGCCAACGGCGCGTTCGTTACGAGGTCTTTCTCTCCGTTTAGAATCCAGTGGCCGTTCCTGCGCTCAGCGGCGGTTTGCATCCCGGCGAGATCCGATCCCGCCTCCGCCTCCGTACAGGCAAACGCGCCGATCCCGTCGCCCGCGGCGAGAAGTGGAAGATGTCGTTCTTGCTGGGTGTTCGTGCCGAAACGCTTCACGCCCCTCCCAAAGGCGATTGCCGAGGTCATGGCCGTAAGGAAGGTCGAAGGGCAAACGCGTGCCAGCTCTTCGCCGACAACACAGGAGCCGAGCAGATCTTCGCCCAGCAGAAGATTCAGAAAACCGGTACCGGCAAGCTTTTTCAGGTTTTTCCTCATCCGGGCTGCGGCCTCATCCGGGGGGGCCTCGTCGAAGATGGCAGAGCCCGGGGCGATCTCCGCACGGCAGAAATTCCCCATCTCGGCCTGCAAACCCTTATGTGCATCCGACAGTTCGTAATTCATCGCGCTCTCTCCTTCTACATCATCATGAACCGGGCGACGATCATCCGCATGATGTCGGACGTGCCCCCGCCCAGTTGGCTCAGCTTTGTGTCCCGGAGGATTCTCTCCACGGGATACTCGTGGATGTAGCCATACCCGCCGAAAAGATCGACCGCCTGCGACGCCATCTCAAATCCCCGGTCTCCGAGATACATTTTGTTCACGGCGGCCGTGAGCGGGTTCAGCGCGACGCCGCTGTCCTTCGATGCGGCGATCCGGTAAACGGCGAGGCGGGCGGCTTCGAGAAACACCTTCATGTCGGCGATCCGGTTCTGGATGGACTGGAAATCCCGGATCGGCCGGTTAAAGGCACGCCGCTCGTTCGCGTAGCGGGAGCAGATCTCCAGCATGAAGAGGATTCCACCGAGGAAGGGGGCGACCAGGGTGCTTCGATCCCACTCGACGCCGCCCAGCGCGATCAGCCAGCCGTTCCCCTCGCCCCCCAGGCAGTTTTCGGCGGGGACTTCGCACTCCTCGAGAAAGACCTCTGAAGTGGCGGAGGCGCGGCAGCCCATCTTGTGCATCGGTTTGCCGGTGGAGATCCCCGGGAAGTCCCGATCCACGATAAAAGTCGTGATTCCCTTGTGCTTCTTTGCCTTGTCGAGGGTCGCGAAGATGATGAAGACCTGGGCGAGGGGGGCGTTCGTGATGAAGGTCTTCGATCCGTTCAGGATGTATTTGTCCCCTTTCAGGACCGCCGTCGTGGTCAGCGCGGCGGCGTCGGAGCCGCAGCCCGGCTCGGTAAGCCCCATGCAGCCGATCCATTCGCCGGTGGAGAGCTTTGGCAGATACTTCTCCTTCTGCGCCTCCGTGCCGTGCTGCATGATGTTGGCCGCGCAGAGGTAGGTGTGGGCGCCCCAGGCGAGGGTGTGGCCGCCATCGACGCCGGCGTGGCCGACTGCCTCACCGGCCAGGCAACTGGTGACGAAATCCGCCCCTGACCCGCCGTATTTTTCCGGCACGGGAAGGCCCAGCAGTCCCATCTCGCCGAACTTCCGCCAAAGGTCGAAACTGAATTCACTTTTCAGATCGGCCTCTTCGCACAGGGGCGCGATCTCCTCGCGGGCGAACCGGTAAACGGTATCCCTGAACATTTTCTGTTCGTCGCTGATCGCGAAATCCATGGTTTCCTCCGTTTACCCTTTTCGGATGCCCATGATCTGGCGCGCTTCCGCCGGCGTCGCCGGTCTCCGGTTCAGGTTCCCGGCGACCCGGACCGCCCATTCGACCTGTTCGTAGCTTCCCTTGGCGAGTTCGCCGTTCGGCATCCGTGTGTTGTCCTCCATCCCCACGCGCATGTGTCCTCCCAGAAGGCAGGACATCACGTTTGCCGGAAACTGCTCGATCCCCACGGCGCAGGTCGTAAAATTGGCCCCGGCGGGGAGGGCGTTTTTCATCGCAATCATCACCTCCGGCCGGAACTTCTGGCCACCAGTGACCCCCCAGACAAAGTTGAAGTTCATCGGTTCGGTGAAGAATCCCTGCTTGGCGATGAGGAGGGTGTTGTCGAGGCCGCCAATGTCGTAGCACTCGATTTCAGGTTTGACCTTGTTTTCCTCAAAGGCCTTCCCGAAATCCTGGAGCATGGTAAAGGTGTTTTCGAAGACATAATCGAAGAAGATCATCCCTGTGTTCCGGTCAACGATGCTGAAGTTCATCGTATTCGTGTTGTAGGAGGACATCTCCGGGCGGACGGCCACGACCTGGGCGAGGCGCTGTTCGGGTGTCTTGAAGACACCCACGGCGGAGGAGAGACAGATGATCAATTCGGGGCTCTTCGCCTTGATCGCATCGTAAACGGCCTGCACCCGGTCGATCTCATGGGTGGACTGACCGTCATCGGTCCGGGCGTGGACGTGGACCATCGCCGCCCCCGCCTGATAGCATTTATGCGCCTCCTCGGCAAATTCCGCGATCGTGTAGGGGACGGAGGGATTGTTGTTTTTCATGGTGGCGGCTCCCGTCAGGGCCGCACAAATGATAACGGGGGTTGCATCTTTGGCCATGGTTTGTCTCCTTTCTCTTCTTAAACCGGTTCAAAATGGTCGATATCCATAATGGTATTCGTCGTCTTTGTGGCGAATACCGCCTTTACGCGGATGCCGGTCTCTACTTCCCGCGAATCGATCCCTTCGACAATGTGCACAAGCGGCGTATCCGCGCCGTCGAGCAGGATCTGTCCCAGAATGTAGGGGGGCTTCTTCGGCAGGTGCCGGTCGCCGTAACGGACCACGGTGAAGTTGACAAGTTCACCTTCCGTCCCCAGTTCGACCCAGTTGTCGGCGATCTTCGTCCAGCATTCCACGCAGTACTCGCGCGGCGGAACGAAGGTCTTCCCGCATGAATTGCACTTCAGGCCCATGATCTTCTTCCGGTCCCGGATCGCGATGAGGAACCGCGACCCCAGCCTTCCGGCAAAGTACTGGTTGGGGAGGGCCATCTT
>CAIUXU010000305.1 GCA_903903205.1 uncultured Syntrophobacterales bacterium | reverse complement strand
GGATCATGACATCCATGAAACCAATGATGTGCGACCAGGAGAGCTTGCGCACCCACCGGTCCAGCGGATCAAGGAAACCCGCCGCAAAAGAGCCGGCGACAAGCGCCCCGACCGAGGCGCCGCAGGCGATGTCTATCGTAATCCCCGCCTCCTGCAGACTCTGGATCACGCCAATATGAGACCATCCCCTGGCGGAACCGCTGCCCAGGGCGATGCCAATTTTTTTAGCCATACCGTTTCCTACTCCCCCATCCCCTCCCGTGCGGACATGACGATGAAATGGAGGCGATTCAAAATATTCACCTCGCTCATCCCCGGATCCATATCGAGGAAGAGAAGGTTCAGGCGCTTGTACAGGGATTTCAGTTTTTTCTCCACACCTTTTCCGATGATATGGTTGGCCAGGCAGCCAAACGGTTGCAGACAGACGATGTTTCTGACGCCGCCCTTCAGCATCGCAATCATCTCGGCGGGGAGAAGCCACCCCTCCCCCGCCTGGTTGGCGAGACTCGTGGCCCGGCTCGTCTCTTCCGCCAGTTCCCTGAGATCATAGGGTCGGCGGTAATAGCGGAAATCTTTCATGACCCGCTCCACACGGCCCAGATAGAAACGAACATACCGATCGCTCAGACGATTTTTCACAAGATCCCGGAAGGAGGACTTCAGACAGGAGCGCTGATCAAACTCTTCATTCACGAAGCGCTGCTCGAAAAAACTCAGAAGCGGCGGCACGATCACCTCCACCCTCTGCGAAATAAGCCAATCGACGATATTGTTGTTGGAAAATGCGTTGTGTTTGACGAAGATCTCCCCAAGGACGCCGACCACCGGCGCCGTCAGATTATCCACAGGGAGCGCGTTGAAATCGCGGACAGCAAGCCTGAGCATCTCGAGAAGAGCCTCAAAATTTCCCTCCGCTGCAAGCCGTCCGGTTTCGGCGATGTATTTCTGCCGGAGCGCCATTGACGAGCCGGCGTGAATCTCATGCGGGGCCGTCCCCAAAGCGATCCGGCCCAAAGCGTCGCCAAAAATCAGCCCGAGGGCCAGCTTTTTGACCAGCTTGCTGCGGTCGATCGGAAGCTCCGACTGCAAGTGGTTATCTTCCGCCGAAAGAGAGATGACCGGTACTTCGCCAAATCCGGCGGATGCAAGGGCCTTTCGGGTCAGCGGCAGGTAGTTCGATGCCCGGCACTGGCCAAAGGTCTGTGCAAACAGAATCGTCGTCTTTCCCGGATCGTACTTCCCGGATTGAAGCGCTTTCAGAACGTCTCCGATCAGGATGATCGCCGGGTAGCACATGTCGTTGTTCACATACCGGAGCCCCAGATCGACCGAGGCCCTGTCCTGGGGCGGAAGGAGCTCCACATGGCAGCCGAAAGAGGCGAAAACCTCCGGAATGAACGACGAATAGAGGGGGGAAAACCAGGGGACAAGGATGGTCCTTCCCGCCATGCCCATTTGGGGAATTCGGGGGAGAGTATGCTTTACAATTTCCAGTCGCTGATCCTCTCCACCTGAGAGTTCCCGGCAATTGTCGAGTAAACGGTACCCCGAATGACGCTCCCTCGAACCCGGTCTGCCGGCGGCGGATCGCTCACGGATCGCCTCCAGCATGGAGCGCAGGCGCACCCGGACCGCCCCGAGATTGGTGATCTCGTCCATCTTGATCAGGGTGTATATTTTGCCCTCACCCCGGATGATTTCCCGCACCTCGTCGGCGGAGATCGCGTCGAGGCCGCAGCCGAAGGAGGTGATCTGCAGCATTTCGAGGTGGGGCGTCTGGGCAACCACCCTGGCCACCGAGAGAATCCGGTTGGTGTAGGCCCACTGGGTCAGAACAGCGCTCTCCTTAAGCGAGCCATCGGCAACAAGGGGCACCGCGTTTTCCGGAATAACGTCCACGCCGAATCCCGCGAGGAGCTCCGGGAGCCCGTGGTTGATCAGCGGATCGGAGTGGTAAGGGCGGCCACAAACGACAATCGCAAAGCGTTTCTCCTCCCTTGCCCGTTCCATGAGCACAGCGGCCCG
>CAIUXU010000304.1 GCA_903903205.1 uncultured Syntrophobacterales bacterium | reverse complement strand
GGGATTTCGCAACCATTCCCAAGCTTCCCCCTCAGTTGTCGGCGTATCGCTACCCTTTACGATGGGAAGAGACTTTTCCCAGTCAATCCAATTGGAAAACGGTTCACGCCCGGCAACGAACTCTGCGCCTGAATTCAGAATCCGCAACAAGTCCCAAAGCTCATAGACCTCGGTCTGGATCGGCGTTGCCGTCCCGAGCAGCAGGTTCCGGGTCCGTGGCCCAATTTGGAGCATGAAGTCGAGCAGGTTGTTCGGCTCCTTTTTCTTGTCGCCCAGTCCACCCCGCCGCCTTGCCCTGTGCGCCTCGTCGAGGATGACGGTGCCGTACTTGCGTTCGAGCAGGTGCTGGCGTTCTTCGGAGTCGTGAATGATCAGGCCGGTGGAGATGATGGCGATACGGAAAGGGCAGTGCGCGATGTCCTCCGGCCCACGGGTCTTGATGATGTGACCTTTCGGGTCGATCCACACCTTCTTCTGGGACGACCAGACCGCGCTCGGAATGCCGAGCCTGTCAGACAGCTCGACCTGCCATTGGAAGGTCAGGGTGGAGGGACAGAGGATGAGCGCCGGCCCATCATCCAGCAGAACGGAGATCATGGCGCTGGCCGCGAGCGACAGCGTCTTCCCCACGCCCACCTCATCGGCGAGGAGCAGACGCGCCTTGCCGTAGGTCTCCCGGTGTTGCAGAAACATCGTCACGAAAGAACGCTGCCAGGCCTGCAACTGCTCTCCGCCCCGATAGATCGGGCTCTCGGCGAGCGCCGCGCCGGGCAGCTCTTCGATCTTCGCTTCCTCGAAGCGAATCTCCAAGCGCTCGGCGACGCGCTTGATCTCTTCGACGATGGCCTCGGGCAGCGGGTAGGAGTCCTTCCAGAGCGCCTCGAACTCCTCTTCGACCCAGGCAACGCCCTCGGGAGATGTGTCCTCCCACAGAATCTCGTAGTTCTTGGCGAAGGCGCTCTTTGTCTCGTTGATTGAGCCGAGAAAGCAGGTTTTCGAACCATCCGCCGCTTCGATGACGCCCGCCTTGCCGTGGACAAAAACTCTATCCTTCGGTACCACGCGGATCTCAACCCGTCCGCTGGTCAGCAGCTCGTACAGCCGACGATATCGCTCCCGGTGCAGCAGCGCCTCAACCTCAGCCGGGGCTTCGTTCCAGCGTTCCTTGAGCGCTGTCTCGCGGACATGCCTGGAGACGGCCACATCGGCCGCATCCAGTTCACTGTTGCAGACAATCTGCACCTTGGGGATAGCAGCAATCTCTTCGCCCACCAGCTCGAAGATCGAGCTGCGGAAGTAACCAGCAATGCGCCTGTAGCAGTTCGCATTCTTCAGCCTGGCGCTCAGGAACACGTGATCGAGGCGCTGGCGGCGGGAGGAAAAACGATTCAGTGGCGGGGACGATGTATGCGTCGCCCCTACGGTGTGCTGGTCTGTGGTCACGGGCAATCCCTCCGAGATCGATTGGCATTTATCGCGGCGGGGTTTTCCATGTCTTCCGTCCAGCGGACCGGATTATCAACAATGTACTGGCGAATGCGGTTTAAAGCGCGTTCGTCGCGAATGATATGTTCGTAGTAATTGCGTTGCCACACTTTCCCTCGAAAGGGCAACCACTCCCATGTTTTGACGCCGTCGATGTACCGTCTTGTCGTGAGGGTCTTAAAACGATGCACCACATCAGCCAGCGACATCGTAGGGGCAACCCCCCGTGGTTGCCCGAAACTTGGTGGTTGCCCGGAACCCGGGCAGGCACGGGGGCCTGCCCCTACCAACACAATGATGCCGTGGATGTGATTCGGCATGACCACGAATGTATCGCTTTCAATACCCGGATAATATTCATGCAATTCTTCCTGAACGGTCAGAACCATTCGTCCGGCATCATTCAACCGCATGTCATTATCTACCATCTCACCGAACAGGCATGCGCGGTCCTGCGTAACGATAGTGATGTAATACGCTCCGTTCAGGCGGTAATCATATCCTTGCAACCGAATAGATCGTCGGCGATGACATTCGGGATCGAATTGTAAATCCATCGGTATTTCTCCGGTAGGGGCGACACATGCTTCGCCCCCTTACTAACCCAGCCGCTGGTTTTTCACCAGTTCCCTGAGCACGCGGGCCGCGCTGGCTTCTTCGGGGCGAAGTGTTTCGAGCCGCCGGGCGAGGTAGTCGGCCAGTTGCACCGCTATCTCACGCTGCGTCATGTCACCGTAATAGTTGGCGATATTGAGCGTCAAGTGCGCCAGCACTTCGCTGCCGTCCACGTTCCTCACGAGTTCCATCACGGCGTAAAGGACGGCACGCAGCACGGATTGGTGCATTTCCGAGCCCTCGTTCATCTCCGCCTTGCCGAACTCTACTGCACTCTTGAGCCGGGCGTGGTTGGCCCGCTGGTCTCCCATCAAAGCGTGGAAGTCGCGCACTTTGAAGGCCTTGGCGAAGTTCTGGTAGTTGTCCAGTATTTTCGCGCCGCGGGATTCCAGTTCGATGAGCTTCAGGTAGAAGCGTTCGGCACCGCTGAGTTTGTCCCAGTGGGCCTTGACGATGCCCTGTGGCACGAGGCACTGGTTGGCCGTATCCACGGCAAAG
>CAIUXU010000303.1 GCA_903903205.1 uncultured Syntrophobacterales bacterium | reverse complement strand
GGAGGCCATACCAATGCCGCCGGCTGTCAGGTGGATGGGGAGCTGCCGGAGATCCGCAGGCGAGTGCTCGATGCGATCAGGACCTCCGCATCGGAATCATGAACGGGGTCATTGTCGTTGACAAGCCGTCGGGGCCGACATCCCGGGATGTTGTGGAGGAGGTCCGGCGGGCGCTTGGGATCCGAAAGGCGGGCCATACCGGAACCCTTGATCCGCTGGCGACCGGTGTCCTTCCCGTCTGCTTCAACGAGGCGACGAAGCTGGTTCAGTTCCTGGCGCTCGACAACAAGGAGTACCGGGCGACCCTGCGGTTGGGAGTCCGGACCGACACCCTTGACACCGAAGGCATTGTCCTCACCCGAGAGGAGCCATGCGTGAGCAGGGAACAGGTGGAGGCCGTTCTGAACGGTCTAAAAGGGAGGCGAGAGCAGGTTCCGCCCCGATACTCGGCAGTGAAGGTTCGGGGGAAGGCTCTTTATGACTGGGCGCGACGGGGAATCGACGTAGAGGCGCCGGCGCGGGAAGTGGAGATTTACGATATTCGGATCGAGGGGATTTGCCTCCCCGAGGTGACTTTTACAGTCTCCTGTTCGAAAGGCACCTACATCCGCTCTCTCTGCGCGGAGGCGGGGGAGGCGCTGGGTTGCGGAGGCTGTCTGTCGGCACTGCGCCGAACCCGCAGTGGAAGTTTCAGCGTGGATTCGGCTGTCGCCCTGGCGGGATTGACGGGTGACGAAAAGCGGGAACGACTTATGGCGCACATGTTGCCGATGGTGGATCTGCTGCCCGATCTTGCCGTTATCGATGTGGATCAGCAGTTGGCGGAAAGGTTGCGGAACGGCTATCAGCCGGACTGCGAGGTTCTGAGCCGTTATCATATTCCTTTTCTTGTCGTCGGAGATGTGATAAAACTCACGCTCCATGACAAACACCTGGTGGCTATCGCCCGGATGCTCTGCGCATCGGACGAACTGGCTTCGCAGGAGGGGAAGAGACAGGCGGCCCGGATTTTACGGGTATTGAACGATTGAGCAAGAGGCCGAAGGCCTCGATACTTGCCCGATTGACTAAAGGGAGGATGACAGCAGTGTTAGATGCAGACAAGAGAAAGGGAATCATCGGAAGTTATCAGTTGCACGAAAAGGATACAGGATCTCCGGAGGTCCAAATTGCCCTCCTCAGCGGCAGGATTGAGTATCTGACGGAACACTTCAAGACGCACAAGAAGGACCATCACTCCCGGCGGGGGCTCCTGAAGCTGGTTGGCCAACGGCGAAGGCTTCTGGATTATGTGAAGAACAAGGACGTGGAACGCTACAGAGCGGTGATTCAGCGTCTCGGACTCAGGAAGTAACCTGGGCTTCAGGGTGCGGAGTATCGATCAGGAGTAGGAAGTAAGGAGTAAGAAGTAGGCTTTGTTTTTGCCTACTCCCTACTGCCTACTACCTACTCCTTTCATGCGCCGCATTGTACATCAACCATTGAGAGGAAAAATATGAGTAAACTGTTTAGTACAGATTTTGCGGGGAGGAGCATCTCCCTCAAGACGGACTATGTCGCGGGGCAGGCGGACGGCGCCTGTCTGGCAACGTACGGGGATACGGTGGTTCTGGTAACCGCCGTATCATTGAAGACAATCCGGGAGGGGGTCGATTTTCTCCCGCTGACCGTCGATTATCAGGAGATGACCTTTGCCGCCGGGAAGATTCCTGGCGGCTTCTTTAAGAGAGAGGGTCGTCTCAACGAAAAGGAGATCCTGACCTCGCGGATCATCGACCGCTCCATCCGGCCCCTGTTTCCGAAGAACTATTTCCACGAAACCCAGCTGATGGCGTCGGTCCTTTCCGTGGACAACGAGAATGACTCCGATGTGGTGGCTATGCTGGCTGCGTCCGCCGCGCTGGAGATATCGAACATCCCGTTCAAGGGGCCGATCGCCGGTTGCCGGGTCGGTCGCGTGGACGGCACTTTCGTCTGCAACCCGTCGATGGCGCTTCAGGAAAAAAGCGAGCTCAACCTTTTCCTGGTGGGACGGAAAATTGTTCCCGGCACGGAGGGGAGACCTTACGACGTCAACCTGGTCATGCTGGAAGGCGCGCTGAATGAAGTGGCAGAGGATGTGGTCGTTGACGCGATCAATTTCGGCCTCGAGGCGTTGCGGCCGGTCATCGATCTCCAGGACAAGATGCGCGCGGAGACAGGCAAAACCAAGCGGGCAGTCGTGATTCCGACTGTTGACGAGGTTCTTGTCGCAAAGGTGACCGAAGCGGCTCTGCCGGGGCTGAAAGAGGGTTACGGTATGGCGCGCAAGATGGAGCGCTATTCCAAATTGGATGAAGTCCGGAAAAGTGCTGTCGAGGCGCTGAAAGCCGAGTATCCGTTGCTTAAGGGCAAGATTCTGGAGATCATCGAATCGCTGGAGAGGCGCATTCTCCGCGAGATGATTCTCAAGGATAACAGAAGAATAGATGGTCGTTCCCATTCGGAAATCCGTCCGATCAGCTCCGAGGTTGGTTTTCTGCCCCGCGCCCACGGTTCGGCCCTGTTTAACCGGGGCGAGACGCAGTCCCTGGTGACCGTAACCTTGGG
>CAIUXU010000302.1 GCA_903903205.1 uncultured Syntrophobacterales bacterium | reverse complement strand
TTTTTTCCGGCGAGGACGCCGCATCTTTTGGGGAATGTCTGGTCCTCCAGATGAATCCCGCTGACACCTGCCGCCTCGAACATCCTGACCGTCCGGATAAGGTTGGTGACCCCCCCGAAGCCCGTATCGGCATCGCAGACGACGGGAACCGTGACGACCTGGGCAATATTGCCAGCCCTGCGGATGATCTCTACGGAATTGGTCAGGCCGAGGTCGGGGCAGCCCAGATCGCTGGCCTCGTTTCCCAGTCCCGTCATATAGCAGATGGGGAACCCGGCATGCTCAATGATCTGGGCCGAAACGACATCATAGGCCCCCGGGGCAATGATGATCTCTTCCCTCGCAAGGATCTCCCTGAAGGACATGGCGGACTCCTAATCCAGCCCGCTAGGGGCTAAGCAGCAACCTCGGCAGGATGAGGACCAGCTCCGGCCAGAAGGTGATGATGATGATCGTGCCGAACATGACCGCCAGATAAGGGGCGAGGGCCTTGGCGCCCTGGGCGGTGGAGACTTCGCAGATGCTGCACGCGATGAAGAAATTGGCCCCCACGGGCGGGAGAAAGACCCCGATCCCCATGTTGGCGATGAGGAGAATCCCGAAATGAACCGGATCGACGCCAAGCTTCATCGCGATCGGTAAAAAAATCGGGGTGAACATGATCAACGCGGGAATGCCCTCAAGGACGGCGCCGATAAACAAAAAGGCGATATTCACCAGGATAAGAAAGACCTGCGGATCCTTGGAGATTTTCAGCATCCCGTCGGCCAGGAGCTGGGGCACCTGCTGAAGGGTCAAAAACCACGAAAAGACCGAGGCGATGCCGATCAGGAACATGACGATTCCGCTGACATAGGTCGTGTTGATGAGGATCTGGCCGACCTGCTTGAGGGATACCTCCTTGTAGACGAAAACGCCGATAATGAGGCCGTAAACCACGGCAATGACCGCGGCCTCCGTCGCCGTCGTAACCCCGCCCAGGATGCCGCCGAAGATGATGACGGGCATGAGGAGCGCCAGGAGGGCGTTTTTCAGGGCAGCGGCCACTTCTTTTAAGGAAGAGCGCTTTTTGGGAACGAGCTTCAGTTTCCAAGCCTGAAAATAGATCAGGATCATGATCAGGGTGGCCATGAAAAAGGCCGGTAGAAAGCCTGCCGCGAAAAGGGCGGCTATGGAGACATTGGCCACGATGCCGTAGACGACCATGGCGATGCAGGGCGGCACCAGGATGCCCATCCCGCAGGAGGCACAGATGATCGCTACCACCCGGGGCGGAGGGTAGCCCGATTCCTTCATGGCAGGGGACATCATGGAGGCCATGGCGGCCGTATCGGCGGAGGTGGAGCCCGAGATTCCTGAAAAGAAGATCTCCGCAACGACGGCGACCATTCCCAATCCCCCCCGAAGATGCCCGACGAGGCTGTCGGCCAGACGCATCAGCCTTTGGGAGATGCCGCCTGCCTCCATCAGCTCGCCCGCCAGAATGAAAAACGGGATGGCCAGAAGGACGGAGGAATCGATGCCGTTGAAGATCCTCTGGGGGATGACCATGAGAAAGTCATTGGACCAGATCATGCCGACGAGGGCCGCGATCCCCATGGCAAAGGCGATGGGCATGCTGAGCGCAATAAGGACGAGGAAGCAAAGGACGACAGTCAATAACAATTTACGCTACCTTTCCCGATCTTCGGATTTGGCGAAGGGCATGAGTAGGATATGGAGCAGCATCAGCAAGCCTCCCACGGGGATGGCCGCGTAGGGGATAGCCATACTGATATTGAGGCCCGGGGCGGTCTGGATGGCCAGTTCAGCACTGAACTGGGTTCCGTAGTAAACCAGGACGACCAATAAAATGCACATGATGGCGTAAAGCAGGACCTCGATGATTTTTTTTATGGGAGGGGGGAATGATTTGAGCAGGGCATCCAGGCAAAAATGGGTTTTTTTCTTTATGCCCATGGAGGCCCCGAGCATGCTGGCCCAGACAAAGACGTAACGGGCGAGTTCCTCAGACCAGCTCAAGGGGTGGTTCACCACATAGCGGAAAATGACCTGAAGAAAAACCGCCACGACC
>CAIUXU010000301.1 GCA_903903205.1 uncultured Syntrophobacterales bacterium | reverse complement strand
GAATTACGAACAGGAGGGATGTATTTCCGCTAACCGGGAGATCCCCTCTTCTTGAAAAGGGATTGGCGAGAAATTAGGCATGTGGCTGCCGAGTTCCTTCGTAGTGCGACAATTCCTTGTCACGCTTCTCTTGACTTATAGAATATTTTTCATATACTCCGCTCAAGATTACATTGGCAAAGGGAAAGGAAGATAGATATGGATTACAAACTGTTGGGAAGCACGGGCTTGAAGGTGTCGCGGCTGTGCATGGGGACCATGACGTTCGGCAAAGAGGCTGATAAAGCCACTTCAGAAGCGATCTTCAGACGTTGCCGTGAGGCGGGGATCAATTTTTTCGATTGCGCCAACAACTATGCCGGAGGCGAATCGGAGCGGATATTGGGTGATTTGATCCGGGATTGCCGCGATGAAGTGATCATCACGACCAAGGTATTTAACCGGGTAGGAAAGGATATTAACGCCGGGGGAACCTCGCGGCGGCATATCATGGCCTCTGTCGAACAGAGCCTCAAACGGTTGCAAACGGATCATATCGACCTCTATTTCCTGCACCACTTTGACCAGGATGTCGATATGGAGGATTCTCTGCGCGCTTTGGATGACCTGGTAAGGCAGGGGAAAATCCTCTATCCGGCGGTAAGCAATTATCCCGCTTGGCAGATCATGAAAGCCAGGGCGATCTCCAAGCGTGAAGGTTGGAGTCCTTTCCGGTGTATTGAGCCCATGTACAATCTTCTGAAGCGTCAGGCCGAGGTGGAGGTTCTGCCGATGGCGGCTTCAGAAAATCTGGGCGTGATCACTTATGCCCCCCTGGCCGGAGGTCTGCTGACGGGAAAATATCTGCAGACCGTGTCGACAGGCAGATTCGTTGAAGACAAGAAATACCAAAAGAGGTACGGTAACGCATCGATCCCGGAAACGGTCAAGACTTTTACGCAATTTGCAGAAGAGCATGGTTATCGTGCGGCTGCACTGGCGGTGGCCTGGGTCAGCAATCATCCGGCGGTTACCGCTCCCATCATCGGCGCGCGCAGCACCGAACAATTGGAAGATTCTCTCAGGGCTATGGAGATCAATATGACGCCTGAGCTGTACCTGCAGATCGGTGAATTTTCCGCGGCGCCCCCATCGGCGACAGATCGTTAGAGGCGGTAGCCAGCGGGTGTGCAAAAACAGTTTGAACAGAACCAGGCGACGCTGGTCCAGACAATTTTAACGAGACAATAAAGGTCAGGATTCGGAGAGGAAATTTGACGTGGGGCTGTTTTTGTTTAGTTTTTTTCTGATCTACGGTGGTTTTCATCTCTACTTTTTCATGAGAATCCGGGCGGCGTTTGCCCCCGGGGTCGCCGCCCAGGCTATCCTGATTGCGCTGCTGCTCCTTGGTCTCATAACGCCGGTTATCGTTCGCGCCTCGGAGCGCTACGGGCTGGAGGTTGTCGCCCGTCTCGTTTCCTGGGCCGGCTACCTCTGGATGGCGGCGATTCTGCTCTTTTTCTCCATCTCCCTTCTGCTGGACCTCTACCGACTCCTTGTCTATCTGGCCGGCCTGATGATGCGGACTGATGTAGGCGCGCTTTTGCCGTCGGCGCGGACGCTCTTTCTCGTTCCTGCGCTGGCGGCGCTGGGGATGGTGATCTATGGCTCCTTTGAGGCCCGATCGATCCGGAGCGAACCTCTCGTTATCCATTCGGCAAAAATCCCGAAGGAGGTGGGTCGGATACGGATCGTCCAGGTCTCCGACGTCCATGTGGGCGTCCTGATCCGGGGGAATTACCTTGCGGAGATTCTCCGGAAGGTCCGGGAGGCGGCGCCGGACATCGTCATCTCCACGGGAGATCTTGTGGACGGGCAGGGGAACGATCTCGCCGAAGCCGCCGCCCAGTTCCGGGAGATCCGCCCCCGATACGGGAAATTCGCCGTGACCGGGAACCACGAGTTTTACGCGGGGATCGAGGAGGCAATGGGATTCACGGTCAGTGCCGGATTTACCCCACTGCGGGGCAAGGTTGCGACCGTCGCCGGGGTGGTCGATCTCGTTGGTGTGGACGACCCGGGAAGGCACGGTTTGGGATTTCAGGGGCGTCTTTTTGACCGCGAGGTTTTAGCTCAAGCGAGCGGCGGCCGTTTCACAATCCTTCTCAAGCACCAGCCCCTGGTGGAAAAAGGGCCCCTCGGCGCCTTTGATCTCCAGCTCTCGGGCCATACCCACAAGGGGCAGATCTTCCCCTTCAGCCTGGTTACCCGACTGGTCTATCCGTTCCACGCCGGGAATTACCGCCTGGAGAACGGCGCGCTGCTCCACGTCAACCGGGGGACGGGAACCTGGGGACCGCCCGTCCGTTTCTTCTCGCCGCCGGAGATCACGGTGATCGACCTCATGCCCGAATAGTGATATTTTTCCGGGGATTGGGTGCAGTGAGAGACATTTGAATTTCTCCTAAAACACGGCAAAT
>CAIUXU010000300.1 GCA_903903205.1 uncultured Syntrophobacterales bacterium | reverse complement strand
TCCCGGAATGACCTTGAAGAGCAGAACCCCGTCGCCGATGCCCGCTTCGACACCCTGGCAGATCTCATCGAAACGCTCCTGCGATCGGAAAAAACCTGGCGCAGCGACGAGCGCCTCGTCATCTTCACGGAATACAAGACCACCCTCGACTACCTTGTCCGTCGCTTGCGGGAGAAGCACGAGCCTGATCGGATTCTGACCCTCTTCGGCGGCATGGACGAAAACGAACGCGACTTGGTGAAACAGGCTTTCAATGACCCGCGCCACCGGGTGCGCATTCTCCTTGCGACCGATGCCGCAGCCGAGGGTCTGAACCTCCAATGGACGGCCCGCACCCTGCTGCACTTCGACTGCCCCTGGAATCCTTCCCGGCTCGAACAGCGTAATGGCCGGGTGGATCGCCACGGCCAGGCCCGCGACGTCACAATCTATCACTTCGCTACGGATAGGGACCAGGACCTCCGCTTCCTCGCCCACGTGATCCGCAAGGCCGACGAGATCCGGGAGGATCTGGGCTCCGCCAACGAGCTCTTTGATGAAGCTGCCCACCGGCGACTGGTCGAGGGGGAAAGCGCCGCCGCCGTTCAGGCCGACCTGGATCGACGCATCGCCTCCGCCCGCGGCCGGGCGGCAATCGAAGCCGATGCTACGGTAGAGACGGGCGCCGAGGGACGCGCTGCAGATGATCGGCTACGCGCTTTGGCTGCCGAGATCGACCTCGATCCGGAAGCGCTCCGGACCACCCTTGAAGGGGCGATGGCGATCCGAGGCGGCCGCCCCCAACTCGAACCCCGGCCGGCCGATGCCACCTACCGACTCCTGAACCCGGCGCTCTCCGGTTGGAGCGAGATCATCGACGAGACGTTGAGGCGAAATGTCGGACGCAACAGCCGCGGTCCCGTCTCCCGACTCGCCTTCAGCCCCGAGCCGTTTCTGGAGCAGGTCGGCGAGAGGCGTATCTTCTGCCCCCGCCCTGACATCTTTTTCATGCACCTCTCCCACCCGATGCTCCAGCGGGCACTCTCGACCCTTACGCGCCGCCGTTTTCCCGGTGGCAGTGAAGAGGTTTCCCGCTGGACCGTGCGGCGGGGCGTGGTTCCGCCCGGCGTTGAGGCGCTCGTCCTGCTCAGCATCGAAGAGCTGGCGGTCAATGAACTGCGCGAGACCTTTCACCATTGGGTCCGCACGCTGCTCTTTCCCATCCGGAACGGAGTTCTTGGCGAGCCCCTTGTTCACCGCCGGGCTATGGAGTTGCGCAGCGCCGCCGTCGTCGGCGACGAGAAGCTTTGCGCCCGCGCCCGCGATATTCTCGACGAGATCGCGCCGGACCTCAAGCGATTTGTCGCCGATTACGCCGTAAAACTCACGACCAATCTCAAGAGCCAACTGGAAACCACCGGCGTCCAGGCCCGCCGCCAGGAGGAGGAACGCTACCGAAGCCGCCAGGGCGAGGTTTCGACCCTGATTGCCGAAAACACCCTCGGGAAACTTGAACGGGAGATCGACAAACTCAAGGTGGAACGTCGGCAAGGTCTTCTGTTCGATGAAGAGGCCCGGATTGACGCCATCGACCGCTCCATCGAGGAAAAGCAGGCGGAAATCACCCGCCGCACCCGTCATTACGAAGAGGTGCGCGTCCAGCTTGAACGGGAACGAGAGCGCATCGTCAGGTATCTGCTCCCCCGACGTCACGCCATGTCTGCGGCAGCCCAGGTCTTCCCGGTAACCATCGAGGTACGACTGCCCGGAGGCGCCCCATGAGCGGCATCGAACTGATCGGCTGGGACCGTCTGCGCCACGGCGGCCTCCTCCTCGACGCACCGCGCCTCCGCCAGATCGCAGAGCATACGCCCGGGCCGCCGTCGTCCTACCAGGAGCGTGAACTGCGCCGGCAGGCAGGGGCGCTTCTCGACGGCGGCGCGAACGCCGTGGACTTCGTGCGCTTTGTCCTCGAAGAGATCTGCGGTTTTACCGCCGCAAACGGTTCCTGGCAGCGGGGACCCCAGGTGGGCGCGGAATGGGGCCGCCGCGCCGTCACAGGCGAAACGGTGAAGCCTCGCCACCTGTGGAGTGCTGCAACCGGCGCGACCCTCCCCGTCTTTGTTGATGACGAGACCCGCCTCGGCGTCGGCCGCGGCCGCAGATCCATGAGCCATGTCGTTCAGTGGCTCCGTGGAGGAAGCGAACGCCTCGCCCTCCTGACCAACGGCCGCCAGTGGCGGCTGATCTTTGCCGGTCTCGATTTTGACGCCTGGTGTGAATGGGATGTGGACCTCTGGTTCGAGGAAGGCGTCCTTTCTCCCCAGGTCGTGGCCTTGCGGACGCTTCTTGCCCCAACCCTCTGGACTCTGCCGGCGAAAGATGCGCCTTCACCCCTTCTGGAGGCGATCCTGGACAGTCGCAAGGGGCAGG
>CAIUXU010000299.1 GCA_903903205.1 uncultured Syntrophobacterales bacterium | reverse complement strand
GTCAACGGAGGAATTTAAATCCGCCCCGCCACGGACAGTAAAGAAACGAAACTACCAGTTTATCTCCTACAAACAGGGATCGGCCAAGATCAACGCGATGCTGGAAGTATCCTACAAACTGGTCGATACCTCGACTGGAGAGAACGTCGTCACGAACACCGTCTCCGGGAAACTGCTCAAGGAGGACAAGTATTCGGACGGGGTGCCGATAGCCAATATTAACCACGATCCGCTGGAGCTGCCGACCGAAGATGAAGCCCTTGACGAGCTGACGAATGCCAAGGTGTCGGAGATGGGGCAGAGCGTCCTTAAAAATTATCAGAGCCTGGAAGTAGCCTACTTCAACGAGGCCCAGCAGCAGCAGAAGCGCAGGAACCTCGAACAGGCCGTGGAAAAGTATATCGACGCGGTTTACGATGAAAAGTTAAAGGGGATTTCGACGCCTGTTTCGCAGAAATCCTTGGAATCCATTGATAAACTTATTCAGGATCTGTAAAACCTGATCCTTCGCATCCCGCTACCGTCAGCGGGATGCCCCGGGAGGAAACCCATGGGAAAGAGGTTTCTCGCAGTCATCGTTTTTCTGTTATTGATCGGTCCGTCCGTCGTTTTCGCCGCACAGTCGCAGGTCCGGATATCCGTCTTCAATTTCGGGACGGTCAATCTGGATGCCTCTGGTCTCGGGGCGACCGTGACGAACCAACTCATTAACCTGCTGGGAGAGGACGCCTCGCTGACGATGCTCGACCGAAAAGAGCTAGAGTCCTTTCTCAGCATGAACGACCTTCAGCAAAACGATCAGATCGACAATGTGGTCAACATTGGCACCCGCCTTGGTCTCAACGTGGTTGTAGTCGGAAGCGTGGAGAAGAAAGGGTCGGTGATCATGGTTCTGTGCAAGGCGGTTCAGATCGAGCAGAAGAAGGCGATCCTGAACGCCCGGGTCGCTGCGGTAGGCGAATCCGGACTGGTCGGCGAGATGAGGAAGTTGAGCCAGCAGGTGCGAAACGCCATCACGGAGCAGGTTCTCAAGGAAAAGAGCGCTGAAGGAGGAGGGGCCTTCAGCGGACCCCTCGAGGTTACGAAACGATCAGGGAACCGGAGTGTCCAACTGCTCTGGGAGCCCCCTCCTGGTGCGATGGTTGCGGGTTATGAGGTCTTTCGCGCAGCCTCGGAGGCCGGACCCTTCTCAATGCTTGCCCAGGTTGCCAAGACCGAATATGTGGACGAGACCGTTGAGAAGGACACTTCCTATTACTATAAAATCAGGGCCTATAACGATAAAGGAATTCAAAGTGAATTTTCACGGGTTGTCGATGCTAAGACTGCGGTGACGCCGAATCCTCCTGTAATCCTCAAAACCGAAGGCCATGTGAGGAGCATTTCCCTTCTCTGGTCGCCCGGACCGGGTAGTGGGGATCGCCTCCGCCTGAAGGGCTACAGGCTCTACCGCGCAAAATCTGAACAGGGACCTTACCGTGAAGTTGCTAACCTTCAGTCGACAAATCTCGGAGATGCAACTGCTGCTATTGACCGGCTGCTAAAAGTGTCGCACCTGGACAAAGCACTCGGAGACAGCGAGGAATATTACTACCGTGTTACCGCCTTCAACGAAAAAGACCTGGAGAGCGAGTTTTCCAGGTCCGTAAAGGGGGCGACATTGCCAACTGTCGGAGCAGTAGCCGCCGAAGGAGATATGATCCGCGAGATCCGCCTCTCCTGGAAGCCCATTGATTCACCATTTATCCGAGGGTATTATGTTTATCGGAGTGTGGCGGATAAGGAAAATTTTGTCCGGATTAAGCGGGTTGACGCCCCCTCCGCAGTGGACCGGAAGATCGAACATGCAGATCGGGATGGTCTGGCGGATATGACCCGATACCGCTACCGGATCACGGCTGTCGAGGAGACGGAAACCGAGACGTCGCCCTCGGCGGAGGCATCAGCCGTCACCAGGGGGAAGCCACCGGTACCAGAGGAATTTAAGGCTTCGGGTGGTCTGGTGAAGAGGGTCGATCTGAGCTGGAAGGCCTCGAATGCTGCAGAGGTAGAAGGATACAAGCTATACGGAGCCAAAGAGAAAGAAGGGGAATTGCTCTTGTTGAAGACGCTTCCGGGGCGGCAGACGGATCGTTATTCTGACAACTCCCGAGGGTATGACAAACTGGAAGATGGCGCCGCGTACCGCTACCGGTTGACGAGCTATAACCGGGTCGACGTCGAGAGTGAGGCCGCTCCGGCGGTTACCGTCCGGACCAAACCAAGACCGGAGAAGATCTCCGGTCTTCAGGGGGAGAGCGCGAAAGCGAAGGCCGTCCCCCTGCGCTGGTTGCCAAACCCGGAAAAGGACATTGCGCAGTATCATCTCTTCCGGGCGGAAGAGGGCGGGGATTTTGAGCGCATTGCCAAGCCCCGGGATGCAGCCTATCTCGACCAGGGGTTGAAGGACAACACCATATACCGTTACCGACTCCAGGCGGAGGATAAAGATGGACTTGTCGGTGATTTTTCCGAAGCCATATCGGTTCGGACCAAGGCGAGACCTGCGATACCGGTAGGAGCAGCCGGCGGGATCACGGAGGGGAAGACGGTCTTGACATGGAAAGCGGCAGTGGAGCCGGATATTGCCAACTATACGATTTATGAAAAGAAACTTTTCGGGAACGAAAAGATCGCCACCGTCCGTGAGGTGAGCTTTAGCGAGCCTGCGCCGCCCAAGGGGAAGGTCAAAATTTACGTGATCACGGTGACGGATCGTGACGGGCTGGAAAGCGATCCCGCTCCCGAAATATCGATAACGGGTCCCTAGGGGAGAAACGAGTAGATCGAAGAATATGTCAGTAGCGGCGTGTCGTTAACTCATTAGCAATCAGGGGAAAATATGAAAGAGAATGATAAGAGAAAGCTCGGAACGTATTGCTTGATCGTCAGTCTGGCGTTGCTTGTTTTTTTCGGGGACACCTTGCTGCGGCAAGATGTCCCCATGGCTTTGGCCGCAGAGACAGGGAAAATCGCGGAGACGAGGAAGTTCGAGGTGGTTGCCGGAAGTGATGACAAGGCCTATCTGGTCGATACGCAAACAGGCGCCGTCTGGGTGCTGACTTACCGGACGATGGCCACCGGCCGGGAACCGATAGCGATTCCCTACAAGTTCATTCTGCGCACGCCGAAGAATCAGGGCGAGTTCCTGGCCGAGAGCACTGGCGCTGAGGTGTCAATGCCGCCGAGTGTTGCACGTTAACATCGCATCGAGCAAATGGGGACACCTTGCGGCAAGATGTCCCCGGAGGTTGATTGATGGTGCATCCCGTTCCGGAGTCAGGTCTGACCTGTGCTTACATCATCTCCGGGGCGGACGGATTGATGGTGATCGATCCTGGCAGTGTAGGTACCGCCGAGGCGGTCATAACCGAAATCCGCAGGATGTGCGGGAGGTCGATGGCGGAAGTGAGAGGGGTCCTGGCTACCCATTTTCACTTCGACCATATCGGCGGGATTAGAAGAGTCCTTCGGGAGTGCCCGACAGGGACGCCGGTTTTTTTGCACCACCGGGTCAGGGGCTATCTGGACGGAACTCGATCTCTTCCGCTGATGGAGAACTGGTTTACAGCGTTTTTCGGTGCGGCGCTGAAATGTAGTCGTTATCTCCGGCGGCCCTCCCATCTGTGGTTTGAGAGTCTCGCCGGGATCCCTCTGCCCGGTTTTGGCAACAGGTTTAGCCCGCCCTTTGGAGAAGAGCGGATCTGCTGGCTTGGCGGGGACGGGCGGGGGCGTTACGGGATCGGTTTTAATGGCTGGGATGTGATCGAAACGCCGGGCCATACGGAGGAGTCGATTTCCCTTTACCATGAGGAGAGCCGGGAGCTCATCTGCGGCGATCTGATTCTTAATCTGGATAGAGACGGCGGTCGGCTGAACCGTTTTTGCGAGGAGAGAACAACGGCGGAAAAAACGTTCCGTTTCCTTAGCGGAAGCATCCGCCCACAGGCCATATATCCGGGCCATGGGGAGGTCATTCGGGACGGGGAGAATGCGTTGCTTGGAGTAAAAGTTCTGAAATGACAATGTCGGCTAAATGATTCGGTCCATCGCTTGCGATGGACAAATCTGCAGGAGGTTTGCGATGAAATCGTTCTGGAAGAGAGAGGCGGCGACGGCGCTTGCCCTGTTGCTGACGGTCCTCATCTGCGGTTGCGTGGTTGCCACAAAAGAGACCCTCATCGCCCCCCAAATTATTGCCCAATTCCAGGGAACCTACAAGGTTGATCCCTATATGGAGAAAAACCGGCCCCTTTCGGTGGCGGTTCTCCCCTTCTGGGATCGGTCGAAGAGCAAACTGGGGTTCGAACCTGTGCGCCGCGGCTTTTACAACCACTTCAGTTCCCTTCCCTTCAAGGACATGGAGATCACGAAGGTCAACGATTTGCTGGCGAAGTCCGACCTGACCGATCCCGAACAGATCAATAAATTGTCCCCCCAGAAACTGGGAGAGATCCTTGGGGTCGATGCCGTAATTTACGGGGAAATCTCGAATTTTGACAAACTCTTTGCCGTCATCTATTCGCAGGTTTCGGTCGGGGCGGAAGTAAAGATGTACGAAACGAAGAGAGGCCAGTTTCTCTGGAGTGGTCAGCATGTCGTCCGAATCCATGAAGGAGGCCTCTCAACGACCCCGATCGGAATTGTCGCCACCATCATCGCAACCACGATGAACCTCCGTGACATCCAGCTTCTCCGTGCCTGCGACGACCTTTTCCGGGAGATGGTCAAAACGATCCCGACGCCGCCGCTGGCCGCTACGCTGCGACCGCCGACGATCAACCTGCTTCTTCAGGATACGAAGAACCTTCCCAAGAAGGCAGGGGATGAGATCCGTGTCGTCATGCAGGGGACGCCGAAGATGCGGGCCGCCTTTTCAATCGGTGAGTTCAAGAAGAGAATCGACATGCAGGAGCAGGAAGATGCGCCTGGGGCTTATCTCGGCGTTTACCGGGTCGTTCCGGGGGACAATATTGCCGGCGCCCTGATTACCGGCCGTCTGACGGATGACGCCGGGAACACGGCTGAGTGGGTCGATGCGCTGGGAACGGTCACGCTTGACACGACGCCGCCGGAGAAGCCGAAAGGGTTG
>CAIUXU010000298.1 GCA_903903205.1 uncultured Syntrophobacterales bacterium | reverse complement strand
TTTTTCACGATGTAGTGGCGGATCTCTTCCGTGACCAGGTAGCGGATGTCCTTTTCCTCTTTGGCGCGCTTCCGGATGTTGCTGGAGGCGATGTCGAGGAAGGTGACATCGCGGAAGTAGATTGTGTGGCCTGTCGGTCCGCGGTATCCACGGGCGCTTTCATCATAGGCAAACCGGTAAGCGAATTCCGGGCCCAGAATCGTTTCCATACCCTGATGGTCGTACCCCGGCCGCGTCATGACGGCGAAGTTGCACAGCAACAGCAGGCGCTCCCAGTCCTTCCAGGTCCGGATCGCGTGGAAGGCGTCCTGACCGATGATGAAGTAGAGTTCGAGGTTTTCAAGCCGGTATTTGTCCAGGATGTACTCCACCGTCTCCACGGAGTAGGAGGTTACATCGCGCCGGTTTTCCGCATCGGAGAAGGAGAAGGCCGGATTTCCCTCGATGGCGAGGCGGACCATCTGCTCGCGGTGGTAGAATGGCGTGATGGCGGCGTTGAGTTTGTGCGGCGGCCGCGACGCCGGAAGGAAGATGATCCGGTTCAGATCGAAAATCTCCAACATTTCCGAAGCGCACCGCAGGTGTCCGATATGGATCGGATCAAACGTACCCCCGAACAATCCCCATTTCATGTTCTCATGTCCTCGCAAAAAGTATTGGAAGTGATCATCCTCTCACTTGTCCGTTTCCGTAAATAATGAATTTTGTTGTGGTTAACTCTTCTAGCCCCATCGGCCCGAAGGCGTGGAGCTTGGTTGTGCTGATGCCAATTTCCGCCCCCAGCCCCAGTTCGAATCCGTCGTTGAAGCGTGTGGAGGCGTTGACGAGGACTGTGGAAGAGTTCACCTCCTGGAGGAAGCGCTGCGCCCTGCCGTAGTTCTCGGTGACGATCGCCTCGGTGTGGAGGGAGCCGTATTTTTCGATGTGGGCGATCGCCTCGTCGAGGTCGCTAACAATGCGGACCGCAAGGATCAAGTCAAGGTATTCTCGATACCAGTCTTCCTCGGTCGCAGCCTCCGCTTCCGGAAGGATCGCCCGTGTCTTTTCGCAGCCGCGGATTGCAACGCCGGCCTCCCAGAGCTTTTCGGCCGCAAGTGGCAGGAACGTCCCGGCGACTGCCTCATGAACGAGGAGTGTCTCCATCGCGTTGCAGACCCCCGGGCGCTGTGTTTTGGCGTTCAAGCAGATCCGGACTGCCATGTCGAGATCCGCCCCTTCGTCCACGAAGACATGGCAGACCCCTTTGTAGTGTTTGATCACCGGGATTCTTGAATCCCGGACCACGGCGCGGATCAGCTCCTCTCCACCGCGCGGGATGATCACATCAATGAACTCCTCCAACTGGAGCATCTCGTAAACCGCTTCCCGGTCGGTGATCGCAACGACCTGAATCGCCGTCTCCGGGAGGGTAAGGTCCCGGAGAACTTCCTGGAGAATGCGGGCTATGGCGAGGTTGGAGTGGATCGCCTCCGAGCCGCCGCGAAGGATGCAGGCGTTGCCCGACTTCAGGCAGAGGGCAGCCGCGTCCGCAGTGACATTCGGGCGGGATTCGTAGATGATGCCGATCACCCCGAGAGGGATGCGCATCCGGCCGACAAGGAGGCCGTTCGGCCGCCGCGACATGGAGGTGACATTCCCGACCGGATCGGGCAGGGATACCACTTCGGCGAGGCCGTTGGCGATCCCGGCGATGGTTGACTCGGTAAGCGTCAGACGATCAATCATCGCTTGCGAGAGACCGATCCCGCGGGCGTTCGCAAGGTCCTTTTCATTTTCGCGGATCAGCAGATCGCCGTTCTGTATCAGGGCCTCCGCCATTGCTGCAAGCGCCCTGTTTTTGACGGCGGAGGAGGT
>CAIUXU010000297.1 GCA_903903205.1 uncultured Syntrophobacterales bacterium | reverse complement strand
TAGATAAGTTAGTTCTGCGCGCAGAACTCATCGGCATAAAGGGGATGAATCGGCTGCCTGCGTTCACTGCAGATTACCTGCAGAAACAGTGAAATAAAAGGGAGTGATTTATTACAGCCTAACAAATCACTCCAGCGGACGGGCAAAAAAGCTGCCCGCCGCTGACTTTCAGCGTTAGGCGGGTTTGAAATGAGTCAGGAATGAAACCATCAGTCTACATTGAAACTACCATTCCAAGCTATCTCACAGCTTGGAGAAGTCCAGAGCTGGTTATGGCCGCCAACCAAGAGGCAACAAGAAGTTGGTGGGAGATTGCTCGCCCGCGATACGATCTCTTCATTTCGGACATTGTGGCTCAGGAAGCAAGCGGAGGCGACCCGGAAGCAGCAAAACGCCGAGTTACTGTGATCGAAGGGTTGCCAGAACTCGACGTATCAGAAGAAGCTGAATTGCTGGCAGCACGACTCCTTGCAGACGCTGCCATACCAGAAAAAGCAAAAACAGACGCACTGCATATTGCTGTCGCCACAGTTCATGGCATTGACTATTTGCTCACTTGGAACTGTAAACACATCGCAAATGCGGCCATGCGACCAAAAATAGAGGCTATTTGCAGAGCCTTTGGATATGAGCCGCCGATAATTTGCACGCCATTGGAGTTAATGGAGGAATAGGTCATGTGGCAAGATCCTATCGTTGAAGAAGTTCGCCGTATAAGAGATGAGCACGCAAAGCAGTTTAATTACGACCTTCATGCTATCTGCGAGGATTTTCGCAGGAAGCAATCGTCATCTAACCACACAGTTGTATCTCGTCAACCGCGTAGACCAGTGAACTATGTCGAGAAATAGGGGACGCTGTTAACTTATTAACTTCATGTAAGTCAGAACCATTTTTAGTCAGCAATCTGCTTGTCGCGGGTAACAGATTTGCTGATGGCCGGGCGGAACATTCCGAAATCCAAGCCTGCATCGCAGATTTGCCATCGAAATTTCCAATTCTCCAACTGCCCGAAAACAAAATATTCCGGGTGTTTACGATGAATGAAATCGGGACAGATGATTTGATGAATAATTCATCAAAGTTAAATATATGATAGCATGGAGAAATTGACGAAAGTCCGAAAAAATGTTGTTTTGAACATCCCTAAATATTGAACGACTCGTCAAAAGTCGTCATACCGGTGAAAACCGGTATCCAGTGTTTTTGTAACACTTTGAAATTCCTGGATTCTGGCTTTCTCCGGAATGACGATTGCCGGGCATTTTCAACTTTTGACGCAAGCATCAATATTGTGTGGTTCCGGAAGATCTTCCGCTCCTCTTTGCTTATCCCGCCGGGGGAACAGATGTTCCCAAGCTATTGCGGCATGTCGTGCGCTATCAACCGCGGGTCAAGGCGGGCACATGGCGCAGACCGAGCGAAACACCTCCGTTGAAAGATAGCGGTCGCCTCGATCGGGCAAAATGACCACAACGGTGGCGCCGCGCGGCATGTCTCTGGCCACCTGGATGGCGCCCCACATGGCTGCACCCGAGCTGATTCCGCAAAACAGTCCTTCGCGAAGGGAAAGGTCGCGGGTGGTGTCGAAGGCGTTGTCGTCGTTGCAGCTCACCATGAGGTCCAGCCGACCCGGGTCATAGATCTTCGGGACGATCGCCTCTTTCATATTCTTCAGGCCCTGGATGCGGTGGTTCAGAGTGGGCTCAATACCGACGATCTTGATTGACGGTTTTTTCTCCTTGAAAAACCGGGAACAGCCCATCAGCGTTCCGGTCGTACCCATTCCGGCAACAAAAAGATCGACTTCACCGTTAGTCTGCTGAAAGATCTCCGGTCCGGTCGTCTCGTAATGGGCCAGGCAGTTGAAGGGATTATCAAACTGATTGGGCATGAAGTACTTATCCCCCTGCTGTTCCATGATATGATGCGCCCGCCGGATCGCGCCGTCGGTGCGGTCGCTGCCCGGCGTCAGCTCCAGTTCCGCTCCGAGGGCCTGCAAAACAGCCTGCCGCTCCGCGCTCACACAGGTCGGCATTGTGAGCTTGATTTTATAACCCATCGCCGCCGCAACCATCGCCATTCCGATGCCCGTGTTTCCGGAAGTGGGCTCCAGGATCGTTTTCCCCGGAACCAGCCTGCCGGAAGCGACGGCATCTCTGAGCATGTAATACGCCGGACGGTCTTTAACCGAACCGCCCGGATTGGAACCCTCCAGCTTCGCCATGATCCGAACTCCGCTCTTCCCGGAATCCCAAAGGTTGACGATCTCCACCAGGGGGGTGTTGCCGATTGCATCCAATACGCTCATTGTCGTTCTCCTATGTTGTGCTTCGACAAGCTCAGCACGAACGGGGTTCCGATCGCCCTGAGCTTGACGAAGGGTCCTATCCCGGCCCCTCTTCGCGGCCGAATCGACGGACGATCAGGTCGCGCCGCCTCGGGCGGAAGGTTCCGTCCGCCTTCTCTCTCTCGACAACCTGTTTGAATAGCTTAAACATTCTGTAGTTCTGGGGCTCTTCCCGGTAGAAGCTCTCCCAGGCAAATGCTAACAGTTCCTGAAGACGCTCCGGACTGATGTGGCGCGGCTGGAAGACAACCCGGTCGGCCGTGTAGGCGTCCCAGTCGTAGGTGAGAATCCGCTTCTCCCGCTCGAAATCCTCGAACGTCCGGGTATGGGGAAAGGGGGTGAGCACGGTGAACTCGGCCAGATCCAGCTTGATCTCCAGAATAAAATCGATGAGCCGCCTGATGTCGTCCTCCGTGTGCTGGTCCAGTCCCAGCAGGACCGTCCCCTCCACGGCAATGCCGTGGTCGTGATAGCGCTTCACACGGTCGCGGATGTGATCGGAGGTGTCGAAGACGGCCTGATAGACATACCAGGCCCCGGCCTGCGCGGCCAGGTCAAGAACTTTGTCGTCCTCCTCGATCGGATGGCAGCACCATTTCTTCTTCAGCGGGATCATCTCGGTAAAGAGGTCGATCTCCCACTGGCGGTCCTGGGCCAGCGAATTGTCAACGATGAAGAGTCGGTTGTTGTCGATTGCGGCCATCTCCGCGATCACCCGATCAACCGGCCGGGGGCGGAACCGCCGTCCGCCCAGATAGCTGACGCAGCAGGGGTAGCAGTTGAACCGGCAGCCCCGGGAGGCATGCACAAGGTCCACCATCTGTATCCCCTTGTAATTATATAGATCCCGCTTCAGGATGTCACGCCGGGCGGGGCCGATAAGTTCGGTCGGCGGCGGCGAAGTGAAGAAGTCGTAAACGGGCTTGAGGCAGCCCTGCCGCCAGTCGGCAAACACCTCTTCCATCCGCCCCTCGGCCTCGCCCAGGAAAACGGCGTCGGCGTGCTGCCTCGTCTCCTCGGCATGGAGCATGGTTCCGATGCCGCCGCAGATCACCTTGACGCCACGTCGGCGATAGTCGTCCGCAATCTCCCAGCCCCGTTTCACCTGGCAGGTCAGCATCATCGAGATACCGACAAAATCAACACCGTCGTCAATGGGAAGAGGCTCCACGTTCTCGTCGATGAACTCCACCTCCCAATCCGGCGGCAGTGTCGCAGCAAAGACCACCGGGCCGTGCGGAGGCAGGTGAAACTCCGTCTGCCGCTCCAGCTTTTGCCATTTAGGGTAGATGAGTCTAAATTTCATGGGATCCTGTTTCCTTTCTCGTTTCCGCTTCCGGGGGCCGAACGGACTGAGTGCTGAGTGCTGAGTGTGAAACACCGAAACTGTAGGGTGCGTTAGCGAAGCGTAACGCACCGAAACAGAAGGTGCGTCATGACGCACCCTACATAATGGGCTCAGTCCTCAGCACTTTTTCCCTCGTCCTCGCCCAGAGCCTCGCTTTCAAGAAGCCGGAGTCGCAGCGTATAGGATGGCCAGCCGCCGCTCTCAATCTCCACCAGCTCCGCCGGACCGGGTCCTTCCGCGGGCGTGATTTTTACCCTTTTGAGGAGATCTTGTCCAGTCCCATAAAGGCGGATTACGGTAACGCCGTCTCTGAATGTCAGAACCTCGACCATCCGCCCGTCGGCACGTTCAAAACGGCAGGCCGGGACGCCCTCCTCCCCTGCCCCCCAGGCCGTCGGGTCTCCGCCCGGCGCACAAAAGGCCAGACGGATATCCTCCGCGAGCCCCTCGGCAAACGCCGGCTTGTCGAATGGAGGCACAGCCCGGTGGAGGGTCAGCGCCTCCCCCGCTTCAACATCGAACAACACAAACCCCTCAACCGTCATCAGCACCGTCCGGAAGCCCCGCGTCCGGGGGTCGGCCACCAGCACCCCGATCGCCGTCCCCTTCGCGCCGCCGGGCGTGACCATTTCCAGCGCGTGGACTAGCCGGTCCTTCCCCGGCAGGAAGGGCCGCCGGCAGCCTTCCAGCACGGTTGTTTTCCGGGCTGCATCGAGGGGCGCCAGAGGCTTCAACCCTGTGCAGGCGCCGACGGCCAGAAGCAGAAAGAGGAGGAGCGGGGCAAAATGGCGGGGCATCACGTTCATTCCACCTTCTCAAACAGGGAGGCAGGCAGCGGGCGGTTGAGCCGTACCTGGCTGAAATCCATTTCGGTGAAGGAGCGTTCGTCTTCCACCACCCGGACCCCCTTCATGGCGCCGGCCTGCTCCCGGGAAAGGGTCAGTTCGATCCGCCGGATCATCTTGCCCCAGGAGGCTTCCTTCGGCACGAGCGTCACCCGTGGCTCGGGACCAACCGTCAACGATGCCTGGAAACGGGGGTTCGAGTCGAACCGGCCCTGCTGCCAGTTCACGATCTCCTCCAGAACCACCTGCATGGCGGTCAGCGACGCACCGCCCTCCTCACGCCAGCCACCCTGATCCCTGAGGTAGCGCTTCACGGCGCCGCCGTTCATGATGAGGACGCTTCGGACGGGACGGTCGTACTCCCAGCGAAGCTGGCCCGGGAGCTGGAAGAAAAAACGGCCTTCGGAGACAAACGGTTTTGCCAGCATCGGCAGCGTCTTTTTCTGCACGAAGCGGGCCTCGACGGAGGTGATCCGGCGGGAGGCCTCGCGGAGCCCTTCCCAACTGTCGGCCCAGGCGACGAGCAGCGGCAACAGCAGGATCAGCGCGAACAGCGGGATTGCCGGGAATATGGAGACATGATGCCGCATCGTGTCCCCATATTCCCGGGGCCCGGCATGACATTTCAAACCTTTACTCGCCTTCGCCATAATAACCGTCTTCATGCTCAAAACATCCCTCCATTCACGGAGATGACCTGGCCGGTGATGTAGGAGGCGTCGTCGGAGCAGAGGAAACGGACCACCTTCGCCACCTCTTCGGGCCGGCCGATCCTCCCCATCGGGATCATCTGCTTGATGTTTTCCAGCGGGGCGTCCCGGATCATCTCCGTATCGACCGGACCCGGCGCCACGACGTTCACCCGGACACCAAGCCTTGCAACCTCGGAACTTAAAACACGGCTGGCGGCAATGAGGCCGGCCTTGGCGGCGGCATAATTGGCCTGCCCCCGATTTCCGACCAGGGCCGAAACGGACGACAGCGAGACAATGGCCCCGCTTTTGCGCCGCAGCATCTTGCGCAGAACCGGCTTGGTCATGTTGTAGAAGCCGTGGAGGGTCGTGTCGATCACCGCGTCCCAGTCCCTCCGGGGCATCATCAAAAAAAGGCCGTCCGCCGTCACCCCGGCGTTGTTCACCAGCACATCGACCCGCTCCAGCCGCCCGAGGAGGTCGCTGATCGCGCCTTCCGCCTCGGCGGCATTGCCTACGTCAAACTTCACCGCCTCAACACTCCCGCCGGCGTCCCCGATCAGCCGCAGCGTCTCGGCAGCCGCCTCTTCGTTTGTTTTATACGTGATTACAATCTGGTAGCCTTGCGCGGCCAGTTCGACGGCGATGGCCCGGCCGATCCCCCGGCTGCCGCCCGTAACGATAGCAATTTTCTGTTCACCCATGGTTCCTTCTCCCTATGTTTTTCCTTTCAGCTCTTTCTTGAGGATCTTGCCCACGGAATTGCGCGGGAATTCCTCGACAAAGACGATTTTCTTCGGCAGCTTGAAATAGGCGATCTGGTCCCGGATGGCTGC
>CAIUXU010000296.1 GCA_903903205.1 uncultured Syntrophobacterales bacterium | reverse complement strand
TTAACGACATACGTGCACCTCTTTATAAATTTTAATTTTTTGTACTTCAGTTTCCATTCTCTTAAGCTCGGCCTTCTCCAAAGCACGATGCGCAAAGAGCCCCACGCCACCCACTAGTGCTAAAATCGAAAGGACGTTGAAAGGTAAGGCAGAAATCATGGAATTCATCCTGGAAAAACCTTTTTCCGGTGTTGCCCTGGGTGAATCGGTCAAGGTCAGCTACCTTGAAAAGGATGGTCGAAACGTGCTGATCCGGGTGGCACCGGCACAGAAGACTGCAGTCAAGAAGGCAGCCAAGAAGGAGCTCCCGAAGGAGATGAAACCGGTTGCCCCTCCGGCGCTTCCGGGGACAAAATAGTTTTTAACCTTCATGTTTGATGAAGGCCAATAGGGCAGATTCCCGCGATCGCCGGTTGTCGGCAGGTCGGAAGGGAACTGAAAAAACAAAAATAGAAAGAGGAGGTAAGTTAAGATGAAACGTTTCATGGTATGGACAATCGCGTTGGTGTTCCTGTTCTGTACGTCCGCAATCGCAGCCGACAAGGCCGCCGCACCCGCCGCCGCACCCGAGAAGGCAGCAACGGCTGATCCCGCGAAGCCCGAGAAGAAGGCTGAGAAGAAGGAGAAGAAGGCCGACAAGAAGAAGGACGAGAAGAAGGCTGAGAAGAAAGAGAAGAAGGCCGACAAGAAGAAGGACGAGAAGAAGGCTGACGCTCCGGCAGCTCCCGCCGCGAAGTAATCCTTTTTCGGTATCGAACAGATGTACGGGGTGCGGAGCTTTTTCTCCGCGCCCCCTTTTTTTGCCGATCATTTGCGTGCATTTCCCCCCCGGCCTGCACTATAATCATGGACGGGGACAACCGGACTTGCCGGAAACCATTCCCCGGGGAGTGATCCATGACCGTCCGCACACGCCTGATGCTCCTCACGGTCTTCGGGCTGGTCGTCACAATGGCCGTCTGGGGCTGGGTTCAGATCCACGCACTGGACCAGATTCTGGTCGAACAGCAGGGGAAACGCCTCTCCAGCGTCGCCGAAACCGTCAGCACCTACTACACCCACTTTCCGACCGGCCAGGGCCTCTCCACGCTCGACACCGCGTTGAAGGAACAGGTTCAGACCGATATTCGTCTGGCCCGCATCGACATCTTCACTGTCGCCAATTACGATATCGATTACATTGAATACATCGCCGGAGCAAGCCGCGTCGGCTATGAATGGCCGGAGAGCCTGGTCAGCTCGGTGGCGGCGTCCCGGAAGCCTCAGTACGTCCGCCTCCAAATAGAGGATGGGCCGGCGGTGGGGCTTCTCTATCCCGTCATATCCGAGAGAACCAAGAACACCCAGTTTGTCGTGGGGGTGATCAACTTCAGCCGGGTCAATGCGGAAATCCTCGCCCGGTCGCAGCGCCTGCTCGTCATCAGCACTGCCTGGCTCCTCGTCATCATTTTACTCGTCCTCGCGGCAAGCTACCGGTGGCTCATCACCCGGCCGCTCAGCGTTATCATCCGTACGATCGACGCGTTCCAAACAGGGCAATATGTGAAGCGGATTCCGATTGTCCGCCGTGATGAATGGGGACATCTGGCCGAACATTTCAATTCGATGGCCAACGAAATTGAACAGGTTCTGATGAGAAATCAGGAGCTAACCCGGAGTCTCGAGGATCGCGTCCACGAAGCGACCCGCAAGGCGGTCGAGCTCCAGAAGCAGGTAAACCAGCTCCAGCAACTCACCGCAATGGGATATCTGACCGCCACGCTCGCCCACGACCTCGGGACACCGCTCCATTCCATCGCGGGTCTCGCAAGTCTTCTGCTGGAAAAGGGAAATTGGCCGCCGGATGTCGCACGCAAATTGGAACTCATCGTCCAGCAGACCCAGCGTCTGAATACCGTCATCCAGAACGTCCGGCGCGCGACCCGTCCACCCGAGGCCCATTTCGAGACCGTTACCGTCCAGGGTCTGCTGAATGAGACCCTCTCGCTCGTGGAACCCCTCATGCGCAAGGCGGAAATCGAACTCCAAGTGGATTTTGACAAGACATTGCCGGGAATCAATGCGGACCGTTACCGCGTTCAGACCGCGCTGTTTAACCTGATCCAGAATGCCATCGAGGCGATGCCGGCAGGTGGCCGGATCAATGTTTCCACCGCAGCGGAACAGGATCGGAAAGAGGTCTCCATCTCCGTCGCCGACACCGGAAAAGGGATCCCACCAGAGCTTATGGAGAGGATCTGCGAGCCGTTCTTCAGCACCCACCAGGAGGAGGGCATGCGGGGTTTGGGACTGGCCATTGTCCAGGATATCGTCAAGATGCATGGGGGCCGAATGGAGATCCAGAGTGCACCGGGCGAAGGAACAACGGTCGTTCTCTGGTTCCCCGCAGCCACTGAATAAAAATAGGTATCTATCTGTCCCTGTTGTTTATTTTTCCAGACCATAACGAAGGATCTTCGTCCGCAGGGTCTTTCGATCAATCTCCAGCCGCTGGGCAGCGCGGCTCTGATTCCAGGCAGAGGTCTCCAGGGCCTGGATGATCTGTTGTCGTTCCGCCGTTTCGAGCGGGGACAGCAGCGACGAATTGACGGTGAGGTCCGGACGGAACTTTTCGGGGAGATTTTCCGGCAGAATCACCGCAAAAGGGGAGAGGAGCAGGGTCTGCCGGAGAACATTCTCCAGTTCGCGGACATTCCCAGGCCAGTCATAACCCATGAAAAGCTCCATCGCTTCGTCGGAGATGCGCACCGTAGGGTATCCCCATTTCTTCAGGAAAGACTCGATGAGCTGCGGAATGTCTTCCCTGTGCGCCCGCAGCGGCGGGACCTGGAGGCGAACAACAAATCGGTAGAGCAGATCGGAACGGAACCGTCCGGCGCCGGCCTCCGAGTCAATGTCGCGGTTCGCCGCCGCCACCACCCGGACCCCCACATGTCTCGCCTCGTGGCCGCCAAGCCTTCGCACCTCCCCATTTTGCATGAAGCGGAGGAGCTTTCCCTGGAGGGCAGGCGACATCTCTGTGATTTCGTCCAGAAAAATCGTTCCATGCTGGGCCGCCTCCAGAAGCCCGACATGCACGTGGTCGGCCCCGGTGAAGGCCCCCTTCTCGAACCCGAAGAGTTCCGACTCCAGCAGGGTCTCCGGAATGGCGCCGCAATTGACGGTAAGAAGTGGTTTATCACGCCGGGAGCTCAACTGGTGCAGGGAATGGGCCGTCAGTTCCTTGCCCGTCCCGCTCTCCCCGCTGATCAGAACACTAGCCGAAGCATCAGCCACTCGGGCGATTTGCTTGTAGAAATCAACCATCACTGCGGACGAACCGATGAACTGGGGCTCTTCCCGGGTCTCCCCCTGGCCCTGCGTCCGGAGCTGCCGAAATTCTCGAACATCAAGCATCTTCCGGACCATCAAGCGGATCGCGTCCGGCGAAAAGGGTTTGCTGATGTAATCCGAGGCGCCAAACCGCAGCGCCTCCATCGTCGTATCGAGGGAACCGAACGCCGTCATCATGATCACAGGCAGCTCCGGCCATCGTTCGCGAACCTTCCGAAGGAACTCGAGACCGTCGATATCCGGCATCCGGATGTCGGAAAGGAGGAGGTGGTATCCGGAAAGATCCTTTTTTAAGGCTTCCCGCGCGGAGGTGAAAGTCTCGACATCATAACCATCCCGGAGGAGCGCCTCCTGAAGGAACTCGCAGGCCACGGCATCATCGTCAATGACCAGGATGCGGACTTTCGCGCTGCTTTTACCCAAGCCCCTTCTCCCCAATGTATTTTGCCAGATCCGCAACCCGGCAGGAGTAGCCCCACTCGTTGTCGTACCAGGCCACGACCTTCGCCATGTTGCCGCAAAGCACCTGCGTGAATTCCATATCCACGATAGAGGAGTGGGCATCCCCCTTGAAATCCATTGAAACCAGACCGGCCTCCTCACAGGCCATGATCCCCTTGAGCCGCTTCTTCGCGGCGTCGCGCAGAACCTTGCGCAACTCCTCCGTCGTCGTCTTCGTCTTAAGCTCGACCACAAAATCGACGATAGATACCGTCGGCGTGGGGACGCGGAGCGAGTAGCCGTCGAACCGGCCTTCCATTGCCGGAAGCACCAGAGCGATGGCCTTCGCCGCGCCGGTTGTCGTCGGAATAATATTCATCGCCGCCGCACGGGCGCGCCGGAGATCCTTGTGGGGTAAATCGAGAATGCGCTGGTCATTCGTGTAGGAGTGAACCGTCGTCATCATCCCCTTTTCGATGCCGAACGCCTCATGAACGACCATCACCGGCGGCGCGAGGCAATTCGTCGTGCAGGATGCGTTGGAGACGATATGATGTTTTTGGGGTTTGTAGTCCTTGTGGTTGACTCCCATCACGACGGTTAAATCCTCTTCCTTGGCAGGTGCGCTGATGATCACCTTTTTCGCCCCGGCCTGCAGATGGGTGGCAGCCTTCGGACCGGTCAGAAAGAGCCCCGTGCTCTCGATCACGATATCGACCCCCAGGTCGTCCCAGGGGATAGATGCGGGGTCACGGAAGGCCACGCTTTTGATCGGTTTCCCGTCGATGACGAAACAGTCTTTCTTGACGCTGACTTTCCCTGCATAGCGGCCGTAGTTCGTGTCGTACTTGAACAGGTGGGCGTTTGTCTCCACATCAAAGAGGTCATTGACCGCGACGACCTGAAGAGCCTCAGGGTATCGGATGAGGACGGCCTTCAGAACCTGCCGTCCGATCCGGCCAAAACCGTTAATGCCAAGTCGAATCATACGGACCTCCTTTCAATTGTCATCGATGCGGTATTTGTGAGCTGTCATGAGATCACAGCGGGTCTGGAGCGTTTCGTGCATCCGGGCGTTGTCGAGGGCGATCGCGCTCAAATTGGCCACCGCTTTCATAAACTGCAGCTCCTCGGGATGGAATTTCCGGACCCGGTCTGCATAAACGCGCAGGACGCCGATTGCCTTCTTCTCCAGCATGAGCGGCACGACGAGGACAGACTTGATACCCTCCGCCTTCGCCATCACGCCATACTGGAAATCCTTGGCCGTCTGCGCGTTCTCCAACCAGACGGCCCGGCCCTTGAGCACCTTGCGATCGAGACCGCTCTCCTCGATGAGGATGGGGCCCTTGCGGACATAGCCCTTGGACAGACCGCTCGCCGCTCCCAGCACCAGCATCCGCTCCCGGGAGTCCAGGAGCCGTATGCTGCTCGCCTTGACATCCATGGCCTTTACCACGCTCTGTACGATCTTCTCCAGGACCTTCAACGGATCCAGAGAGGCATTGATCACCTTCGCCACATCGTACAGGGCGACAAAATAATCGACATCCTTCCCTTTCATGGCCTCACCTCCTGAAATTTTCACATGTATTGAAAATCAGCGCCTATCGCACCAACCCCACCAACAAAATCACGAATCCGGCGAGCCAGCCGAT
>CAIUXU010000295.1 GCA_903903205.1 uncultured Syntrophobacterales bacterium | reverse complement strand
TGAATATTAAAAAAATAGAATTCCGTTCTTCTTCGTTGAACTGTGCATCAAGAGAGTTTAATTAAAAAAAGATTATTGGCCGGGCAACCTAGAAGAAAAAACCGGGGGCAGTCATCCTGCGAGGTTTGCGGCGGTGGCTGTCCCTTGTTTTATCCCGCCTGCGAAACGGCGGGATGTCGCCTAAGCATGGACGCGCCAGGGCCGTCAGGGGTGGGCTCTATTTCCCGAACGCGACGTCGAGGAGCATCATGAGGGCGAAGCCGAGGATGGTGCCGGTGGTGGCGAGGTCGCCGTTCCCGTTCTGCTGGGACTCAGGGATCACTTCTTCCACCACGACAAAGATCATGGCGCCGGCTGCGAAGGCCAGCGCGAATGGCAGAAGCGGCTGAACGACCATGACGACCGCGGCGCCGATTACGGCCGCTATGGGTTCTACAGCTCCCGAAAGTAATCCGTACCAAAAACTCTTTCCTTTTGAGAGTCCGTCCCGGTGAAGCGGGAATGAGACCGCGAGCCCTTCCGGGAAATTCTGGATCCCGATCCCGACCGCAAGCGCCATCGCCGCCATCATCGGCATTGCATGAGATAGGGATACGGTCGAGCCAAAAGCAACCCCCACCGCGAGTCCTTCCGGGATGTTATGGATCGTAAGCGCCAGCACAAGCAGCGTGCATTTGGGCCACTGGGTCTTGATGCCTTCAGCCTTATCGGCGGGCATCAGGGGATGCAGGTGAGGAAGGACCTTGTCGATCAGGCGGAAAAAAGCGGCGCCGAGAAGGAATCCGACGAGGGCCGGAAGCCAGGGGATCATGCCTTGCTCTTTCGCCATTTCGATCGAAGGCGCGAGAAGCGACCAGAAGCTTGCCGCGATCATGACGCCCGCCGCGAATCCGAGCATGACGTCCAGGATCTTCTGGTTGATCTTTTTGAATATGAAGATCGTCGCCGCACCGAGGCCGGTCATGCCCCAGGTGAAAAGACCGGCGATGAGAGCCTGTAAAAGGACGGGAGATTGATTTAGCGAATCGGTCATAGCAGATGAGATGGTTTTGTTGTAGGGCAGGTTTAAACCTGCCCTACAACGCAGCGCATAAGTTTAGGCGACCGGAGACTTCATGTCCGTGAGCATGGCCTCGAGGTCTTCCTCGTGTTCGACCTCGTCCTCCAGGATCTCGAGGATGATCTTTTCGGTGATCGGGTCCTTGCCTTTGACAAAATCAAAAAGCTTTTTGTATGTCGCGATCGCGCACTGTTCGCCCTTGATGTTCTGCGCGAGCAGGGCCTTCGTGCAGGGGTCTTTGGGGGCGTCGTAACCGCAATTTGTCTCTTTCAGGATGTCCTGCGGGGTGAGAAGCGGCGCGCCTCCGAGCTGGATCATGCGCTCGACGAGCATGCCCGCGTGTTTGAGTTCTTCTTCGGCGTGTTGTTCAAGTTCCTTCGCAACGATGCCGCGCATCCGCCCCGAGGCGACTTTGGCCCCGACCCAATACTGGTAGTAAGCGAGCCATTCGTCCGCGTAGGCCTTGTTCATCAACTTGAGCAGTTCTTCAACGTTCACTCCAACGATCTCTCTCCCTTTGGTGCCCATGGTGTTTTCTCCTTTTTCTTTTTGGTTGTGGATATTCTACTCTCACGAAAGAAAATAGAAACTCGAAATTGCCGGAGCTCATAAAGCTACAGCGAAATATTCTCTCCCTCTTTTAATGAGGAGTAATCCCTGGAGAAGGTTCTGTGAAAAAGACGCGCGGCCCCGCGACCGGTACAGTGCAGGGGGAGGACCTTTTTGACGCTGAGGGCTTGAAGTTCCGCGATGATCTTTAAATTATCTTTTCGAGTATTGTCCTTCATGTGGAATCCACCACAGATAGCGTAGATTTTCTCGCCGAATATTTTGATAGCCTGCCTCACGATCCGGACGATCCCTGGATGGGCGCAGCCTGTGATGACTGAAAAGCCGTTTTGTGACTTCACGACCAAAGCCTGTTCATAAAGAATGCCGCGACCTGTATCGGCGCGCATCTGTCCAAGTGAAAAGATACCCCGGCTTATTTGGCAGGGTCTGCTGACTTCGATTAATGAGCCGTGGTTACTCCGGATTAGCCCTTTTAGAGTTTTGTCGGTTTTCTTGCAGATGTGAACTTGTGCTTTGGGATGGGTCTTGAGGAAATCACCAAGTCCCGCAATGTGGTCCCAGTCCTCATGCGAGATCACTACATGTTTGACTTGGGAGAGATCGATCTTGAGGCGGCTGACGTTTGCCCGAAAGATATCCTCCCGGCCAAATGTGTCGAAAAGAACATCTCCGACCAAAAAGGAAATGCCCCAGCGCATGGCTTTACGTTCTTTTTTTGTTGAGCCATCGGCAATAAGCCTGAGCTTCATTTTCCTTCAACCACTTCGGCGGCTTTTTCGACGCAGCCAACGCAAGGCAACTTCTTAAGAGCTTTGATCTCCATGCATTTCAGGGAGCCTGCTGCGGAATGAAGTTGCGCCATACTTTCCTGGGCGCGTTGTGGAAAGTGATGGTCCAAGAGACACTTTGCTGCGTAAAAAGCACCGCAGTATCCCTCAGGAGCCATGCCCCCGCCGCATGCGGAGAGGATAGTTGTTTTCTTCTCGTCCAGAGGATATTTCTCCCGGAATGTCTCAGCCACCGATTGCGCGCAATTCAATCTGCGGGGGCCCTTTTTCCCCAAAAAGTAGGCT
>CAIUXU010000294.1 GCA_903903205.1 uncultured Syntrophobacterales bacterium | reverse complement strand
CTTAATCTCAGCCGCCGGGGCCGTCGTCGCCACCGCAAACGCCGCCACAAGACCGCACAATGCACTGATAATCACTTTTTTCATGGAAACCTCCCTCAATTTTTCCCGAGTCTGAGAAGTAAAACGGGCCTTGCCGCCGTGCCCCTCTTCGGGGACCGTCCCCAACGGGTATCCGGAATAGAACATCCTTCTTGACGAGGCACTGCTTTTGGAGGGACATATATGCAGAACGTATCTGCATGTCAAGGGAATATTGACCGCACCACGCCGGGATTTTGCTTTTTCAACCGGGTGTGCTATGGTGGAAACCATGGAACCACGCATCATTCCCAGAGAGGAACACGGCATATCCCGGAAGCAGATCAGCCCCAACGCGCTGCGCACGCTCTACCGACTCCATGACAACGGCTTCATCGCCTACCTGGCGGGAGGGTGCGTCCGCGACCTGCTTTTGGGGCGAACCCCCAAGGATTTCGATATTGCGACAGATGCGGCGCCCGGCCAGATCAAGCGGCTTTTCCGCAACTGCCGTCTCGTAGGCCGCCGCTTCCGATTGGCCCATCTTCACTTCCAGGACGAAATTCTGGAGGTCTCCACGTTCCGGGCTGCCGCCCCTCCTCCTGATGATGAGGAGACGGTTGAGGAAGGCCATAATCGCCCCCCCCGTCACCTCAAGGACGAGGATGGAATGGTTCTGCGTGACAACGTCTTCGGCACGCCGGAGGAAGATGCGCTTCGTCGTGACTTCACCATCAACGCCCTGGCCTACAATATTGCGGATTTTTCGGTGATCGACTACAGCACCGGCCTGAGCGACCTCGCACAGCGGCTCATTCGTCCGATCGGCGATCCTTTTGTCCGATTTACGGAAGACCCGGTGCGGATGATCCGCGCCGTCCGCTTTGCCGGATCCCATGACCTGGTTATCGAACCGGCTGCCTGGGAGATTCTCTGTGAACTCTCCTCCACCATTACCCGCGCTGCGCCGGCAAGGCTCTACGAAGAGATGCTGAAACTCTTCCTGCTCGGATCCGCCAAACCGATTTTCACCCTTCTGGAGTCTAGCGAACTGCTTGACGCCCTCTTCCCCATGCTTAGCAAGCGGCTCCAGGGAAACGATGATCTTCGTGAGACGCTGCACAACAATCTGGAATGCCTCGACCGGCTATCCCGAAAAGAGCTGCCCTCCTCTCCGGCGCTCTTCCTGGCGGCGCTTTTCGGCCCCGGTCTGGAGCAGGAAGCGCTTGCACGCCACCGTGACGGCATTCCTCACCAGCAGGCGCTGGATGCCACATGCGCCATTCTCCTGGAAGAGCTCTGCAAGATCGTCTGCATCCCGGGACGGGTCGGCGGTCAAATGCGCCGCATCCTCGCCTTGCAGCCTCTGCTGCACCGAATGCCGCCGCGACGCCCTTCCTCCCTGGCAGGCAGACCTGACTTTGCAGAGGCAATGGCATACCTTTATATGATGGCAAAAACGGGCGAAAAGGATAAAACCGCTCTGGAATGGTGGAACCTCTTCCTTGCAGAGGCCCCTTCCGCAATCCCTTCGGAACCACCGGCCGATGGCGCCCCGGAAAAACGACGAAGAAAGAGGCGTCGCAGACATCGCCCCACCCCTCCTGTCGCCGGTTGATTCTTTCCATATTGACAGACCTCTTTCTTTTTTGTATACCCTTGTCCGCCTGAAGCAGATTTTCAACGCTATCGCTCCGATCAGGCGAACAATGGCAATTTGAACAGGGATCGCCGGAGGTTGCGATTACGCCGGTCTCCAATAGGAAGGCAACTCTCGATTGCACACCCAACCTTATGATACACCACCCCAGATGGTCGAACAGCGCCATTGGAATGCGCTATATCTAGTGTCGGCGCTTTGCCTGGTCCTCATGACACTGGCGCTCGGCACACAGACCCTTTTTCTCTCCACCGTACTCAACATTCCAGTCGCCAGTGCCGGGGCCATCAATGCCAATATCATGGTGATGGCCGAATTGCTGGAGTTGGTTGTCGCAGGCACCGTGGGTTATCTGTCAGATCGCGTGGGCCGCAAACGGATTATGATGCAAGGCTTCCTGCTGGCCGGAGTGGGCGCGATCATGGCGCCGCTCAGTGCGGTGCTTGAAGGACTGTTCGGAGGAAGCGGCCTGACATTCTATTATCTGTCACGTCTTGTCATTGCCGCCGGCATAGGCTCGGTGTGGCCACAATTGGCGGCCATTGGCGGTGACTTCACGGACCATGAGAATCGACCCCGGTTGATGGCCAACAGCGTCTTCATGATGGCGTTGGGGAAAACACTGGTCTATGGCATCTTGATGCAGATCCCCCGCAGTGGCGGGGTTATCCTTACCATGTTGCTGATCGCTGTTGCGGCTTTCTCGGGGGCTCTGTTGGCCAAGACCTGCCTGATCGATGTGGCGCCGAAGTTGGAACAAGCCGCGTTTCCATGGCGGCGGATTAGCGGCCTTTTGAAAGACGAGCGCCGGTTGCGTCTATCCTTCGCTACAGGCTTCCTGGCCCGCAGCGACATGGTCATCACTGCGCTATTCCTTATGCTGTGGTGTGTTTACTCTGCCGGCAAGGAAGGTGTCACCAGCGAGGAGGCCGCAGCCCATGCCGGGCTGATGATCGGGCTGGCCGGGATTGTGGTGATGGTATCGATT